>NZ_DFRA01000057.1:0-16925 GCF_002378465.1 Empedobacter sp. UBA3475
CCAACTGAGCTAAGAGACCTTCGTAATTGGATTGCAAATATAGGGCTGTTTTTGAATAATCCAAATAGTTAAAATGAAAAAAATTAAATAAAATTTAATGTTAGGAGTTAACTCTTTTCATTTCAAAGAAATAATTTTTTAGATTTTAAAAAGAAATATTCGTCTTTTTCTTTTTTTCTTCAATTTTAACGCCTTTAAATAGGTAAATAATCCCAATAAATGAGATCGAAATGGTGATGATAGAGAAAATAAATGCAGCACTTGTAGCTAAAGTTTCATCAAAATTGAATCGATGTGCAGCATACATAAACACTGCTTCTCTTATTCCAAATCCACTAAATGAGATAATCGATAAAATTCCTGATACTAAAAAGATCAATAAATATATACTGAAATTGTCTGGATGAATATTCAATCCTTCCAAAACAAAATACAACATACCAACTTGTATCAATTGTAATACAATCGAATAAATCATCGAGTTGTAAAAAGTTCTTTTATGAATAGGGAAAATGATTCCTAAAATAAATGGAACAGCTACAAAACCAACCAATGAAAAGATTAAAGAACCATATTGTATCCAAGGGTAATCTGTCAAATTTGAGAAAAATATTAGAAAAATGATGATTAACAACATTGCGCAAAGTCCAATAATTTTGTCAAGAAAAACCGCTTGCGAAATTTCTTTTAGACTGATTTTATAGTTTTTATTCAACACATAAACTTTGTATGCATCTCCACCAATTCCACCTGGAACAAAGGTATTGTAAAACATTCCTAAAAAATACAAACGTGCATTTGATTTATATGATAAATCAAGATTGATGTCCCGAAAATAATAGTCTAAACGAAAAACAGACAATGCTTGCGAAAGTACATAAAGGATAACAGCAATAAAAATATACGCCCAATTCGCATTTTTGTAATGACTGAAAATATCAAAAATATGTAGTTTAACAAAGAAGATATAATAGATTAACGCAATACTAATCGTTAATTTAATTCCTGTTATAATATATTTTTTAGTTTTTGGATTCAATTGAAATCTTTTGATAATTAACGCACAAATTTAGAGAATCTTCTAGTAACCATTCAAAAAATTATTTATCTACCAATATTTGTCTGATATTACGTAGTTTTGCGTTTAAATTAATCGAATCATGCAATCAAAAGTTATTGTAATTACAGGTTCTTCTTCGGGGGTAGGATTGACTTTGGCAAATTATTTTCACGATAAAGGACATCAAGTTTATGGTTTATCAAGAACAGCTAAAGGTCAAGAAAAATTTAAACATATTGCGACAGATGTTTCGGATAAAGAAAATGTAAAACGTAGTTTTCAGCAGATTTTTTCGGAAACAAATAACCAAATTGATGTGTTGATTAACAATGCCGGAATTGGAATGTTAGGCGCTGTGGAAGATGCTTCGAAAGCTGATATCGAGAAATTATTGGAGGTTAACGTCTATGGTCCAATTTATACAATGCAAGAAGTTTTGCCTACAATGCGCGCGCAAAAAAACGGTTATATCCTGAATGTTTCGTCGATTGCGAGTAACAATGGTTTGCCTTTTAGAGGATATTATTCGGCTTCGAAGGCGATGATTGATCGTTTGATTGAATCGGCTCGTTTGGAAAATCGTCACACAGGAGTAGAAATTGCTACGTTGAATTTTGGAGATATCAAAACCAATATTGCAGAAGGTCGTGTGAAAACTTTTGTGTCAAAATTTTATCAAAAAAGATATGATGCAATGGTTGCTGATATCGATCACGAAGTGCAAGATGGTACGCCAACAGAAGATTTGATTCCGATTATTGAAAATATTTTGGCTCAGAAGAATTTGAAACCACATTATTATATTGGAAAATCGATGCAGAAATTTTCGGTAATCTTGAAAAATATTTTACCTCAAAAAATGTTCGAAAATATTATTGCAAAATATTCAAAATTAGATTAATAGATGGAAAAGGTTATTTGGCATTATAAATCTTTTGACGATTTAACATCGAAAGAGCTATATAAAATAGTGCAATTGCGTAACGAAGTTTTTGTGATTGAACAAAATTGTATTTACCAAGATTGCGATGATAAGGATTTGGTTTGTGGACATCTTTGGGCAACGATTGGCGATGAGGTTGCAGCGTATTCTCGAATTGTTCCGAAAGGAACTTCATACGAAAACGAACCTTCAATTGGTCGTGTAATTTCGAATCAAAAGTTTCGTCGTTATGGATTAGGGAAACAATTGATGAAAAATTCGGTTCAAATCATTGAAAATCAATTTAAAACGTCTTCAATCCGAATTTCTGCTCAATCTTATTTGAAAGAATTTTATTCTTCGTTTGGCTTCGAGCAAGTTTCGGAAGAATATTTAGAAGACGATATTCCGCATATCGAAATGTTGAGAAAATGAAATTTCTAAAATACTTTTTCATAACGCTATTTTCAGCTTTCATTGCATTAGTTTTGGTTGATGTCTATTATTCGAATCAACTCAAAAAAATGGCTTTGTTTAGCGGAGAAGTGCAAGAATGGAATCAAATAAGAGAAGGAAAAACGAAGGTTGAATTGGCTATTTTTGGTTCTTCTCGAGCATTTATTCAAATTAATCCGAATATTTTAGAACAAGATTTAAAACTGACCACGCATAATTTTGGATTAAACGGAAGTAAATTCAAAATGCAATTGTATCGTTTCAATTTGTATTTGAATCATAATCCAAAACCAAAAATAGTTGTTTGGAATTTAGATACTTTTTCGTTTTCACACATTGATGAAGTTTTTCAGCCAAATCAATATGCGCCATTTATGTTATGGAATTTTAAACTTTATGGTGCATTAAAAGAATATAAAGATACGAAATTGGTTGATTTTATTGTACCGCTTTATCGTTACAGAGATCAAACGTATTGGAAAGATCAAATTGTAAGGGCTAAGAAAGAAAAATTGCATAAAGACGGACTTTTTCGTGATGATGGTTTCAAATCATATAACCGAAAATGGAATGTTGATTGGGAAAAAATGAAAAAGAAAAACTCTGATTTTGACTTCTCAGATTATACTTTATTAGAAGAATTAATTGCGAAATGTGAGCAAGAAAATATTCAGCTTATTTTTACAATTGCACCCGAATTTTACAAAGGTCAAGATTATATGTTGAATCGAGAAGAAGTGATTAATCGTTATCAAACAACATTACAAAAGCATCATCTTCCGTTATTAGATTATTCGACTGATTCGATCAGTTATCAACAAAAATGGTTTTACAATACCACCCATTTAAACGATAAAGGGGCGGATGAGTTTACCAGAATATTAGCAACAGCTTTAAAACCTTATATGCAATAGGTGTACAATATAATTAACGCATTCAAAAAGACACTGTTGGAACAAAGTTCCAGTAGTGGTTTTTTGTATGGGATACCTAAAAGAAGAAAGGAAGGATTCGGAATTTTTAGCGAAAAATCGTATTTTTAAATCCGTAATTTCAACCCCTCTTTAGGCCACTTTATTTTCTTTCACGGCCATTGTTCAGTATCGGTTCTATGACGCTTCTATGCCGCCTTTATGCTACCTCTATGCTGCCTTTGTACCGCCTCAACTTCGCCTCAATCAGGAGGTTTCTCTTGTCTTTCTTCGGTGATGCTCTTGTCTTGCTTTAAGTAAAGTTCTCCTATGAAATGAATGCGCATAAAAAATCCTCATTCCAATGAATGAGGATTGATCGTATAGTACCGTTAAATGGTTTCGATTTGTTTTTTGTTTGGTTTCTGCGTCAAATACACACCTGATAATATCATAGCAAAGCCAAATAAATGCATGAATGTGATTTGTTCTCCAACTAAAAATCCCCAAAAAACAGAAACAATCGGCATCAAATAGGTGACCATTGAGGAGAACATCGAGCCAGTGGCTTGGATTAATTTGTAGAATAAAATCATTGCTAATGCAGTCCCAATTAAGCCTAATATGGCGACATATCCCAAACTTTCTAATTGTTGAGGTGTACCAACAAAGTCAGTGAAAAAACCGGATAAAAATAAGATTACAATAGAAGGTAATAACCAGATTGTAAATAATGCTGATGACAATTGGAATGATGGTACATCGTTTAAATAGCGAGTTAAAATCAAACTATTTAGTCCATACAAAGCAGTTGCTAATACAATTAATAAACAATGTAATAAACTGTTTTCACCTGAAAAACTATCTCCACTAATTAATAGAACAGCTCCTAAAAAACCGATCAACGCACCAATTATTTGATTTTTAGTTCCTTTTATGTTAAAAAACAAAGCGCCAAATAACAAGATAAATAAAGGAACCAACGAATCTAAAATTCCAGCCATCGAGCTTGAAACGTGCGTTTGAGCCATTGGGAATAAAAACATTGGAATAAAATTTCCACAGAAACCAGCCAATGCAACGTATTTTAATTTGTTTTTTGGAATCTTAAATAAACTTGGAATTCCCCAAATGGCTAAAATTCCTCCTGCGATAGATAGACGTAAAGCGCCTACTTGATAGGGTGTGTAAGAAACCAATCCTTGTTTGATTAGTATAAAAGAACTTCCCCAAGTTAAAGCTAAAATACCGAGGATAATCCAATATTTTAATTCGATTTTCATGTGCTAAATTTGCGCAAAGATGCGAAAGTTAGCTGTTTTTACAAACATAATTTATTTACAAAAGCAATCGTTGGTATGATCGTTAACCATTCCGGTCGCTTGCATGTGCGCATAAATTGTTGTTGAACCAAAGAATTTAAAACCTCTTTTTTTCAAATCTTTTGCAATTTTGTCCGAAATTTCTGTGGTTGCAGGAACTTCTTTTATAGAATTCCAGTTATTTATAATCGGTTTGTAATCAACGTATTTCCAGATGAAATTGGAAAAAGAACCAAATTCTTTCTGAATTTCTATAAATAATTTTGCATTATTAATTGCTGCTGAAATTTTTCCTTTATGCCGTATAATTCCTTCATTTTTAACCAATTCATCAATTTTAGTTTTATCAAATTTGGCTACTTTTTCAACATCAAAATTCGCAAAAGCTTCTCTGAAATTTTCTCGTTTTTTAAGAATTGTAAACCAACTTAATCCAGCTTGAAAAGATTCGAGAATCAGAAATTCGAATAAAATTTTATCATCTTTTACAGGTTTTCCCCATTCGTTATCGTGATAATCGATGTAATCTTGGTCTTTATTTACCCAAGCGCAACGTGTTTTTTCCATGGTTTATAAATTTTTATAGGCTTCTTCAATAGAAAAAATTGGTAATTGACATGCATAATTTTCGCAAATATGAATGGATGTTTTATTTTCAATCAATCTATTTTTAGTAATCTCTAATTGTTCTGTTTCTGAAGCAACAAAAATCGCATTCGGTACATAACATTGTTGGATTTGTTTCGAATATTTTTGAGCTTCATTACCAACGATAACAATTTCTTTGAACGGATAACTGAAATTTAAATACAACTGAATCCAATTTGCAAAACCAGTTGGATAATCGTGAATTTTTTCATCAATATTCGTTAACATTTGCTTGGCTTGTTCGATGTATTTTTCTTCATTTAAAATTTTTCCTAATTTGAATAAATTAGTTGCCATGACAGAATTTGAAGAAGAAATAACATTATCATAAATCTCAAATGTTTCATTCACCAAAGGTGTGTCATAATGCGACTTGTAAGCAAACATTTTATTTTTGTGATTGTAAAATTGATTAAATGTTTCCTCTGTTAATGTTTGAGCGGTTTCCAAATATTTTATCTCGGATGTGATTTCAAAAAGCTTAATTAATGCTTCAATCATCAACGCATAATCATCTAAAAATCCTGGAATTGTCGTTTGTTTATCTTTATAATTTCGGAATAATGTTTCGTTTTTCCGTTGATTTTCTAAAATAAAATGAATTGCGTTTTCGGCTAAATCAAGATATTCAGGAATTTCAAAAGTGATAAATGCATCGCACAAACCTTTTATGGTTAGCGCATTCCAAGAAGTTAAAACTTTTTCGTCACGATGAGGTTTTATACGTTGTTCACGAATTTGATTAAGGATTTTTTTCCATTCAGAAACTTTGGTTTGAAGTTCTATTGTTGTAATATTCTGTTTAGATGCAAAATCTTCGTCATCTGTCAACCGCATTAAAATATTATTGCTTTGTTCCCATTCACCAAATTCATCAACATTGTAATATTGCTGAAATAAGTCAAAATCATTTTTCAAAATTGTTTTCAATTCATCCGATTTCCAAACATAATATTTTCCTTCTTCACCTTCAGAATCAGCATCAATAGCAGCATAAAAAACATTTTCTGGCGAAAGCATTTCATCTTTTAGCCAATTGATGGTTTCTTTTACTATATTTTCATATTCTTTTTCGTTGAAAACTCGATAAGCATTTGAGTATAGAGAAAGCAGTTGTCCATTGTCGTAAAGCATTTTTTCGAAATGTGGAACTTTCCAATACGGATCGACTGAATATCGCGAAAAACCTCCTTTCAATTGATCGTAAATTCCTCCAAAAGCCATTCTGTCTAATGTTATTTTGGTTTGAATTAAACAGTTTTCGTTTTTAGTTTGAATTCCATAACGTAAAATAGTCTCCCAAGCATTTGGTAACATAAATTTTGGTGCACGATTAAAACCGCCCCATTCGTCATCAAATTGTTGTCTCCAAAATTCGAATGTTTCGTCGATTTTTTCTTTCGAAAAAAAATGTTCAGATTTCAATTCAATCGTTTCCATTTTGTGTAAACCATCAGCAATAGAGTTGACATATTCCATTGTTTTAGCTTTATTGTGATGATACAAATGATTAATATTTTCTAATAATTCAATCCATTGAACTTTTGGGAAATAAGTTCCGCCATAAAAAGGATGACCATCAGGCAAAGCAAAAACATTCAGCGGCCAACCACCAGATGGATGAATTATTTGCGAAACATTCATGTACAAAGCATCTAAGTCAGGGCGTTCTTCACGGTCGATTTTAATGCATACAAAATACTTGTTCATTAATTTAGCGACTGTTTCGTCTTCAAAAGATTGGTGTTCCATGACGTGACACCAATGACAAGCTGAATAACCAATTGAAATAAGCAGAGGTTTGTTGATTTCTTGTGCATGATTCAAAACTTGGTCGCTCCAACTTTGCCACCAAACAGGATTGTTTTCATGCTGTTTTAAATAAGGGCTTGTTGCATTTTTGAGGTTATTTTGTTGAAAACTCATCCGTAATTATTTAGAAATTTAAAGTTCGTTTATTTTTTGTGGATGAAAAATTATATTTTCGATAAAAATTAAACACATGAACTTTTACGAGTATATTTCTATAGGTGCGTATATGGCTTTGATGATTGGAATTGGAATTTATTCTTACCGAAAGTCGACAAGCAATTCTGAAGAATTTTTGATTGGAGGACGGAAAATGGGAGCTGCTGTTACGGCACTTTCTGCAGGTGCTGCTGATATGAGTGGTTGGTTGCTGATGGGAGTTCCTGGAGCAATGTATTTCACAGGTTTATCGAGTGCATGGATTGCAATAGGTTTAACAATTGGTGCTTTTCTTAATTATGTTTTTGTTGCGCCACGCCTTAGAGTTTATACTGAAGTTGCCAATAATTCGATTACAATTCCTGTCTATTTCGAAAATAGGTTCAAGGATAAAACACGTTTATTACGTATTGTTTCATCTATTTTTATTTTGGTGTTTTTTACTTTGTATACATCTGCTGGAATGGTTTCTGGAGGGAAATTGTTTGAATCTGCTTTTCATATGGATTATATGACAGGAATTTGGATGACAAGTTTTGTTGTTGTTCTGTATACTTTTTTGGGTGGATTTTTGGCTGTTAGTTTAACAGATTTTATTCAAGGAACAATTATGGTGTTGGCTTTGGTTATTGTGCCAATAGTTGCTATTGCTGAAATTGGTGGAGTAGAAGAAACTTTTTCATTAATTAATACGAAAGGTGATAATTATTTAGATCTATTTGAAGGGACAACTACTATTGGGATTTTATCTTTGATGGCTTGGGGTTTAGGTTATTGTGGTCAACCACATATTCTTGTTCGCTTTATGGCAATTGGTAAAGTGTCAGATATTCCGAAAGCAAGAAATATTGGAATAACATGGATGATCTTTACTGTTGGTGGAGCATTATTAGTAGGTTTGGTTGGAATTGCTTATTTGATGAAGTTTGATCAATCAACGATGCAACTTTTTGATGGTTCTAAAACAGATGCAGAAACAGTGTTCATCTATTTTTCGCGTGTATTATTCCATCCATTGATCGGAGGATTCTTATTGTCAGCAATTTTAGCTGCTGTAATGAGCACCATTTCTTCTCAGCTTTTAGTTACATCAAGTTCGTTAACAGAAGATATTTACAAAGCATTTTTAAATAAAAAAGCAACACCAAAACAGTTATTAACAGCAAGTCGTTTATCGGTTTTAATTGTAGCATTAATCGCGGTGTTGTTGTCATTAACACCAAAAGATTCTATTCTAAATTTAGTTGGAAATGCTTGGGCAGGATTTGGATCTGCATTTGGACCAGTAATCGTTTTCTCTCTTTTTTGGAAAAAAACTTCTTGGCAAGGAGCTTTAGCAGGTATGTTAACAGGAGGAATTGTTGTCTTAGCTTGGGTTTATGTAAATCACGATTACAAAGATTGGTATGAAATGATACCTGGGTTTTTATCTTCGGTTATCGCAATTTATGTCGTTTCGTTAATGACTCAAAAACCTAATAAAGAAATTGACAAAGAATTTGATGAAATGAAAGCTGTTTTGAAAGAGAATTAACATGCATCCAAAAGAAATAGAAAATATATTAAAGTTAAATCCTTTTGAGCGCTATCAATATTTATTCGAAAAATTGCTGACGGGGAAATTGCTTATATAATGATTTTTCCTGATGGTAATTATGCTATTTCTATAATTAATGATAAAAAAATATTTCCAATTTGGTCAGCGAAAGTATTTGCTGAATTAACAAAAAATGATGGTTGGGAAAATTGCCAAATATTGAAATTGACTTTAGATGATTTCGAAGAAACTCTTTTCTATTATATTGATGAAAATAATTTATTGATAAATGTTTTTCCTACAGATAAAACTGGTTTTGTCGTTAGTTTAGAAGAATTCGCTAGGGACTTAAAAGATGAATTAGAACAATATCAATGAAATATAAAAAAAATAGGTAGGCATTTGTCTACCTTTTTTATTGCTTAAAATTATGAATTTATTATTCAAAAGTTAAAACTTAAAACTTAAAACTTAAAACTTCAAAAATTGTTGATAAGTTTCACTTGTAGAGAATAAGGTCAAAAGAGAGATTTGTTTGTATATTTGTAAAGTTTGATTAAAAAAATAGTCAAAATTAAATCAATTTATACGAAAGGATGAACGATATTATTCAATTACTGCCAGATCATGTAGCCAATCAAATTGCCGCAGGAGAAGTTGTACAACGACCAGCTTCTGTCATAAAAGAATTGATTGAAAATGCGGTGGATTCTGGCGCGACTTCTATTCAGGTGATTGTAAAAGATGCTGGCAGAAGCTTGATTCAAGTGATTGATAATGGTTCGGGAATGAGTGTGACAGATGTTCGAATGGCTTTTGAACGTCACGCTACTTCAAAAATCAGAAAGACAGAGGATATCTATAATATTCATACAAAAGGTTTTCGTGGAGAGGCTTTGGCATCGATTGCTGCGGTTGCGCAAGTAGAAACGAAAACGCGTCGAGAAGATGATGAGGTTGGTTCGCAATTGGTGATTGAAGGTGGAGAAGTTCGTAACCAAGATCCGGTTGTTTGTCCAGTTGGAACGTCTATTTCGGTAAAAAATCTTTTCTATAATGTACCTGCTCGTCGTAATTTCTTAAAATCAAATCAAGTTGAATTTCGTCATATTCAAGATGAGTTTCAACGTGTTTCGATGGCGCACGAAAACATTAGTTTCTTTTTACATCACAATGATGCAGAGGTTTATCATTTGAAAGCCGGAAATCTGAAACAACGTATTGCTCAAATTTTTGGAAAAAAATTAAGTTCACAAATTATATCCGTTGAAGAAGATACAGAAATTGTAAAAGTAAAAGGTTTTGTTGGAAAACCAGATGCAGCAAAAAAATCGCGTGGCGAGCAATTTTTCTTTGTGAATAATCGCTTTATTCGTAGCGGATATTTGCATAATGCAATCGTAGATGCTTTTGAGAGTTTGTTGCCAACGGGGTATAGTCCTTCTTATTTTTTGTATTTAGAAATTGATCCGTCAAAAATTGATATTAACATTCATCCAACTAAAACAGAAATTAAATTTGAGGATGAAGCATTGATTTTTACTATTCTTAGAGCTGCTGTAAAACACGCTTTGGGACAATTTAATGTAATTCCTTCGTTGGATTTTGAACAAGATCCAAACTGGGCTTTTATTCCGTCTGCGACAGAAGATACAGAAATTAAAATGCCAGAAATTACGGTAGATTCTAGTTTTAATCCTTTCGAGCATCAACAAACAAGAGCGCCGAAACCATCTGATATTCGTGCGAATATGGATTTTTATAAAGATGCTGTTGAGTTAGAAATTGAAAATAATCATGCGCATCAATTATTTGAATCTGAAGATTTTCATGATAGTTTTGAAGTAATTCAATGGATGAATCAATATTTGGTTGTTGAATACCGTGGCGAATTGTTAATCATCGATCAACATCGCGCGCATCAAAAAATATTATTCGAAAAATTTATACATTCAAATAATGGAAGTGCATTGGTACAACAAATGCTTTTCCCGATTGAGTTGGAACTTTCGCCAAATGATCGTCAGAAATTAATCAATGTAGAACATCAATTGTTGAGTTTTGGTTTTGATATATCGTTGGATGAAGAAGCAATACAGATTAATGCAATCCCTGTTGATGTGCAACAAGAGGATGTTGTATCTGTTTTTATGGATTTTATCGAGGAATTAGAATACCAAGAATCAATTGAATTAGAAAATACGTTTGCAAAAATTTTAGCAAAAAATGCGGCTGTTAAAAAAGGAGTTTCATTAAAATCTGAACAAATGCAAACTTTGGTCGAAGAATTGTTAAGACTACCAAATCCGAATTTTACGCCATACGGACGCCCAATTTTTGTGCAGATGAATACGGCTGATATCAAAAAAACATTACAATAAACGAATGAGACAATCTATACCACCGATTACAAAGAATTTACTTATTATAAACGGTTTGTTCTTTTTTGCAACATTTGTTTTTATGCAGACTAGACAAATCGATTTGAGAGTGATTTTAGGTGCTTTTTATCCAGAATCTCCCAACTTCAAATTTTGGCAAATTTTGACGCATATGTTTATGCATGCCGACTTTTCACATATTTTGTTTAACATGTTTGCATTGTGGATGTTTGGTTCTGTGGTTGAACAAACTTTTGGACCAAAAAAATTCTTGACGCTTTATTTGTTAGCTGGTTTAGGCGGTTTTATATTGTTTAATGCAGTTAATTACTTTCAAATAGAGCAGTTAAAAGATGCTGTTCAAACGCAAGGAATAGGTTTTAGTCAAATTTATGAAGCTGCAAAATTAAATATGCAAGGTGGATATCATACGAATTCAATTATTCAAACTAACCAAGCTGCGTCAGAACTTTTGACAAATTATGTAACACCAATGGTTGGTGCTTCTGGTGCGATTTATGGTTTGTTATTGGCTTTCGCGGTTTTATATCCAGACGAAAAATTAATGTTAATCTTTTTCCCAGTGCCAATTAAAGCAAAATATTTTATTCCAATAATGGTGTTAATTGAGTTTTATATGGGATATCAAAATATCGGAAATGTAGCACATTTTGCGCATTTAGGAGGTGGATTGATTGGTTTCTTGTTAACAAGACATTGGAAAAAGAATTTATATAGATGGAATTAAGAAATGGCAAATAATATCTTAGACGATTTAAAATTAAAATATTCATCAGGAAATAGTGCAACAAAGTTAATTTACGTTAACGTTGTGGTGTTTTTTACATTGTTAATTGTTGATTTTGTTCTTCGAACGGTAGCAAATTCTACGATTACAACAACTGGTTTGTTTGCGTTGTCATCTTTCAATGATTTAATTGTGAGACCTTGGCAAATCCTAACATATTCTTGGTTACATGGCAATCTTTTTCATTTGATAATGAATATGGTTTTGTTGTATTTTGTTGGACAAATGTTTTTGCAACAATTTCAAAACCGAAATTTAGTTACATTCTATATTTTTGGAGGGATCACTGGCGGAGTTTTCTTTTTATTGTTTCAGAATGTTTTCAATTATTCACATTTATTAGTTGGTGCTTCGGCAGCGGTTTATGCAGTTTTTTTTGCTATGATTTCGTATAATCCGAAAATGCCTGTTCGTTTGTTATTGATTCCAACTTCATTTCCTTTGTTGTATATTGGTTATGTATTTATTGCATTCGATGTGTATAATATTATTGCTAATCAAAATGCGGGCGGAAGTATTTCGCATTTGGGAGGTGCTATTTTTGGTTATCTTTATATGAAACAATTTGAGAGAGGAAATGATTTTTTAGGTAACTTTATTTTCAAAATAGAGCAGTTATTTAAGAAAAAAGAGAAATCAACTTTCAAAACATATAAAAATACTTCTTCAACTTCTTCGCGATCAAATGTTCCGAAAGATGATTACGATTTTAATCATCAAAAAGTTGAAAAACAAAAAAAAATTGATGAAATTTTAGATAAGATTTCTCGTTCAGGTTACGAGAGTTTGTCCAAAGAAGAAAAAGACTTTCTGTTTAGAGAAGGTAGGTAAAATGAGTATAATCAGTAAGTTTAAACTAAATTATTTCAATCGTTTAGTACTAACAATTAATATCGTTTTTTTGTTGGTGGCTTATTGTGTCTATTTAAATAAAATTTTTACGCCTACAGAAATTCCATATTTTAACTTCATTTCGATCGGTTTCCCAATATTATTTGCATTCGGAGCAATGTTTTTACTGTATTGGTTGCTGTTTAGCTGGCGACACTTTTTGTTAATTTTAGTTCTTTCAGCCGGATTATTTTATCCTATTTATCTTTCATATCCAATTATACAATTCAATAAAGTTGAAGACAAAAAAGCTGATTTATCTGTATTGACATATAATGTACATGGTTTTAAAGAAGAAGGAACAAAAGAGCTTTTGATTAAGAATAAAGCTGATATTATGTTGCTTCAAGAGGCATATGAAGGTCAACAGAAAAGTCTAAAAAATAAAGAATTCAAAAATTATTATTCAGAATTTTATGGTTTATTGACAATTTATAGTAAATATCCTATTATTCAAACAAAAAAAATAACACCTGATGATAATGAAGAATTGAATGGACTTGCCGCTTATGCTGATATCGATTTGGGAAATGATACGATTCGTGTGATCAATGTTTATCTTGAGCCAATGTACATTGATAAAGCGATGGTGAAAGAAATTATTCAGTCTGATGATTCGCGAACTGCCGAAATTTCGAGTCGAAAAGTTGAGTTGAAATTGGTGCAAGGAATGCAAAAACATCAAAAACAGTTAGAAGCAATTATTCCATATATCAAATCTTCGCGTCATCCTGTTATTTTGGGAACGGATCTTAATTCGACACCAGTTTCGTACGAATATGAGAAGTTAAAAAAATATCTTCAGGATTCTTATATCGAAGTTGGAAAAGGAAATGGGACAACTTTTCATGGATTTAAATTTCCAATTAGAATTGATTATTTATTTCATTCTAAATTATTTAAACCTGTTGAAGCACATGTTATTCGAAAAAAATTCTCGGATCATTATCCAGTAGCTGTAAAATATAAAATTTCAGAATAATATTTTCCTATATTTATTCAATAATCAATCAAAATGAACCATAAAGAAAGCTTTATTCAAGAGATACAAAGTCGTTATTCTTATAAAAACGATAAAATAATTTTAGGCAAAGCCAAATTAGATGGCGAAATTGTAGAAGAAGCTGAAATTTCAGTTGCGCTAAAAACAATGAATCGTCACGGGTTGATTGGTGGTGCAACGGGAACTGGGAAGACAAAATCTTTGCAGATTATCGCTGAGCAACTTTCTTTAAAAGGCGTTCCAACATTATTGATGGATATCAAAGGAGATTTATCAGGGATTGGAGCAGCTGCAAATTCGGAAGATAAAAATGCGCAAGAAAGAATGGAATCGCTTAATTTGCCTTTTGATCCGCAAGCTTCTCCTGTCGAGTTTTTGTCTATTTCTGATGAGCCAGGAGCAAAACTTCGTGCAACTGTAAGTGATTTTGGTCCAATTTTATTCAGTAAAATTTTGGAACTGAATGAAACACAAGAAAGTATTATTTCAATTATATTCAAATATTGTCAAGATCGTAATTTACCTTTGATTGATTTGGAGGATATTCGACGTGTTTTGCAATATGTGACAGATTCTGATGAAGGAAAATCTGAATTAAATTCGAATTATGGAACAATTGCGCCAGCTTCTTTGGGAGCTATTTTGCGCAAAATTGTTGCATTAGAACAGCAAGGTGCAACAAAGTTTTTTGGAGAACCAAGTTTTGATGTTCAGGATTTATTGAAAACGAAAGACGGAAAAGGAATTGTAAATATTATTCGTTTGATTGATATTCAAAATCAACCTAATTTATTTTCAACTTTTATGTTGAGTTTATTGAATAAAATTTATTCTCAATTCCCTGAATCTGGAGATTCTGATAAACCGAAATTGGTGATTTTTATTGATGAAGCACATTTGATTTTTAAGGAAGCTACGAAAGCTTTGTTGAATCAAATTGAAACAATGGTAAAATTAATTCGATCAAAAGGTGTGGGATTATATTTTGTAACGCAAGTTCCTGGAGATGTTCCTGATGCAGTTTTGAGTCAATTAGGTCTTAAAGTTCAACATGCGTTAAGAGGTTTTACTGCGAAAGATCGTAAAGAAATAACAAAAGCTATCGAAAATTATCCGACAACTACCTATTATAAAGCAAGTGAAGTAATCACTCAATTAGGGATTGGAGAGGCTTTTGTGACTGCTTTAGACGAAAAAGGTATTCCAACTCCTTTGGCTTATACATATATGCGAGCGCCAAATTCGAGAATGGATATCTTGACTTCAAATGAAATCGATACGATTACCTCAAACTCAGATTTAGTGACAAAATATGCGACAGATATTGATCGTGAATCTGCAAATGAAATTTTATCACAAAAATTAGAACAACAAAAAAATATAGAGAAACCTGTTCCAAAAGCAACTTCAACAAGAAGTATTCCTAAAGAAAAAAATTGGACAGATAATCCTGTTGTGCGTGATGTAAGTCGTACTGCAACTCGAAAATTGATGGATTTTGGAATGAAAATGTTAACTAATTTTTTAAAAGGAAAAAAATAAGCACGTGTACGCGATTTTAGATATAGAAGCGACTGGCGGAAAAGTGGGGGAAGAGTCAATCATAGAGATTGCGGTGTATAAATATGATGGAAAAGAAATTGTCGATCAGTTTATATCATTAGTTAATCCCGAAAAAAAGATTGATCAATATGTACAAAGGTTAACGCATATTTCGGATAAAATGGTGTTGACAGCGCCTAAATTTCACGAAGTAGCAAAACGTATAGTTGAGATTACAGATGATTGTATTTTAGTTGGACATAATGTAATGTTTGATTATAGAATGCTAAAACAAGAGTTCGATCGTTTGGGATATAATTACGAAAAAGAATGGATTGATACTTTCGAATATAGCGAAAAATTGATTCCAGGATTACCTTCATATTCTTTAGGAAAATTATGCGAATCGCTTGGAATTGTAGTGACAGATAGACACAGGGCTTCTGGAGATGCAAGAGCGACAATTTCTTTGTTTAAATTATTGTTAGATAAAGATTCGGAAAAAATAATCACGAAGAAAACAGGTTTAAAACAACCTAAAAAAGCACATTCTAAGTATCAGAAACTGCTTGAAGGTTTACCTAATTCTATCGGGGTTTATTATTTATACAATAGCCGAAAACAACTTATTTATATTTGTCGAAGCAATAATATTGCACGATCTATTAATCAAATTTTTACATCAAAAACTTTAAAAGCTAATAAGCTGAAACGTTATACACGTTCTATAAAATTCGAAGAAACTGGAAGTGGTTTTCTTGCTGCAATTAAAGAAAATAACGAGGTCTTGAATAATCAACCAATGTATAACGTAAAGTTAGTTGAGAATAAAGTTTATCCTTTTGGATTGTATTATTTGGAGTCTAAACGTGGTTATTCGAGATTAGAAATAGGGAAAGTTAGAAAGACACAACCTGTTTTGAAATTTAAAACTAAAGAACGTGCAAAAGAGGTTTTAGAGAAAATCGTTCATGATTATAATCTTTGTCAACAAGTAAATGCGGGAATTAAATCTGATGAATCTTGTTTCCAATATAAAGTAAATAAATGCAATGGAGCTTGTGTAAAAGAGGAATCTAAAGAAGTTTATAATGAACGAATTCAAAGTTTTATTAAAACAACTGAATATCCTTCCGAAACTTTTTTGATTATTGATAAAGGACGAAAAGGAATTGAAAAATCATTTTATTTAGTTGAGAATGGAGAATTTAAAGGATATGGTTATTACGAATATCATCATCAAATAAAAACGTTAGAAAAGATTCACAATATCTTAATTCCGATTAAAGAAACGGAAGAAATAAAAAATATGCTCAAATACTTTTTGTATAAAGTTTCTTCTAATTCTAATCAAATCATTATTATTGAATAATATTCTTTATGAAGAAAATATAAAAAATAATAAAAAAGCTCAGTTAATATTAACTGAGCTTTTTTGTATGATTAAATTTAGACTATACCCGTTGTGCATTTTAA
>NZ_DFRA01000043.1:0-66426 GCF_002378465.1 Empedobacter sp. UBA3475
AGTTTTTTGGATATTGCCTTTATTTACAACGAATTACGACTTTCTATTCCCAAAGTATTGTAAATAACCTTTAAATGATATTTCACGGTATTCTCAGAAATATAGAGTTCAGTTGCAATTTCTTTATTTGTAAATCCTTTCTTCACTAATTCGATGATATCCAGTTGTCTTTCCGAAAGATTATAATCACTTAAAATGATTTTCTTTTCAACTTGATTTGCGTTATTCGAATGATTAATCAAATCAGAAAGTTTATTTCTCATCCGTTCATTTTCATTTTCAACAAGTTTTCTTTTTTCGATGTTTATCTTGTAGAATTTATAAAGAACAATTAATAATATGATTAGAATTGTAGAAATAATAACTAGAAATAATCGGATATTTTTTTGATTTCGAACTTCTAAATCATTTCGTTTATTAATAATTTCTCGTTCTAAATTTTGTAATTTTCCACTTTGATTAATTGCATCATAATCAGTTGCAAGATCATTTACAATTAATCTTGTTTTGTATGCTTTTTCCCAATCTTCATTCTGCGCATAATACTAAGTAAGAGATTCATACATATTCAAAATATAAAGTTTTATACTATAATGTTTTGCATAATACAAACCTTTGTTAAAAGCTTCTAAAGCCTTCTTATTGTCCTTTGTTTCTGTATATAAGTGTAAAAGCTTTCTATAAATATTAGGTAAATGTTTGGGAGATTTTTGCTTCAAAATTTCTATACCTTCCAAATAATCTTTTTCTGCCTGAATATAATTTTTATTTAAACTATTCATTGTGCCTAAAACAGAAATATAAAAGCCATAAGTTTCTGCATCCAAATATTTTAAATTAGATTTATTTACTTTTTGAAGCAATTCCTTAACCTTATCATATTTTAAATAATCAAATTGGATGAAGATTCGTTCAATTAAAACTCTTGTCTCAACTTCGACTTTATATTTCGAACTCTTTAAACCATATTTTTCAGCAACGTTTAAATTTTCTTCTGCTTCTGGATAATTTAATAATGTTTTATACGTAAGATATTTTAACAAATACAAATTATATAAATCGTAATTCGTTACGTTTTTAGAATGTATAATACTATCCAATTTGATAATTGATTTATCAAATGAACCAATTTCATTATAAGATGAAATTTTTTTCTTTAGAATTTCGGAATTTATAGTGTTTCCTGTCCCTACCTGGGTAAAAAATAGAGTAAAGAATATAAAAAGTGTTTTGTTATTCATTTTTATTATATAACTGATATTTAGTAAAGTAATTCAACTACCTGTAGGTAGTAATCGTTAAACTACCTCATAACTACTCCTGCAAAAATAGGAATTTAAGTACTGAATCCTAAAATTTGCAAAGAATTTATTTAGCACATAAATCTGGTGTTAATAGCTAATTATTTATTAAAAATGAAGATTATTTTATCTACTTTATTACTACTGTTGTGTAGTTTAGGTTTCTCTCAAAATTTGGATTACAAAAATTTAAAACAATTTATTGGAAATCGTGTAAATGAGTTAGAGGATTTTTATAAGGTTTCTTCTACATCTATTGAAGATAATTTTGGAAACCAAAAAGTAATGTACAATTCAGTAAAAATTGAACCATATACGTTGAATATTGAGGTTGAAACTGAAGGGAAAAATATAAAGCGTATTGTGGTCAAAAATTCTGAAAATAGAACAAGTTTCTTTAAAAATATTGCAGAAGAAATAGAAAAAGAAGCTCCAATTAAGAAAAACTATAAGACGTATTATATCTCTTTAGTTAAGAACTCTACAAAAAAGAAAATTTATCAAGAATCAATTGATCAATTAATTGATTTATTGAAAAAACCGACCACCAATCTAAAAGAAAATTATGGTTTACTGGAATCTAGTCCTCTAAAAACCATAATTACAATCAACGAAACTGAAAGTATTTTAGAAATCAATTAAAATTAAGTCAATATTTAAAACAATTAACAATGAAAAACATTTTTATTTTAGGGTTAGGTCTTATGGCTTCGCTAGCATTTGGACAAGTAGATAAAATTTACAAACATTCTGGTGAGATTATCGAAGGTCAGATTAAGCGTGTGGGAGAATTTACAGTAGAATATACGTATGATGGAGAAGATGCTATACAGTCTTTGAGTAAATATTCTGTTAATAAAGTATTTTACGGGAAAAGCACTCGTATTGAGGATGTTTCTGATAAAATTGAAATTACTGACGATAAAGATTGGGGGAAAGTGATTATTTTGGAAGATAAATCTTTGGTTGCAGGTTTGAAAAAAGGAGATGATTTAAAATCTAAAACAGGTATGATTAACTTCAGAACTGGAAATGGAAAAGATGAGCGTGCAGAAAAAGTTTTAAAACAACAAGCTGCAGAAGTTAGATGTCCATTTATTCTACTATTATCTGATAAAATGACAGGTAAATCGGCAAAGAAAACAGGAAGTTGCTACAAGTACCAGTAATAGGATTACTAAGAACTTTTAACTATATAATGTACTATTAATTATTTGACAAATAAGTCGTGGTAACTCGCGGCTTATTTTCTTTTAAAAAATGAACAAAGAAATAGTGTATTCACGAAAACGCAAACGAACTACAAATTTTGGTTCAAAAAAAATAAATTACTTAGATATTTTGATTGTTGTTTCAATTATTATTGTCACAATCTCAGTTATAATCAACTATTTGAATTAATTTTTTAGAAATACTCGCTACTACTTCACTTTATCTTTGATCCACTTCGCAACGGGTTTCTCAAAATATTCAAACGTTAATGCACTTAAAATTAAAGCAATTACGAAATAAATTCCAATTTTCTGAAAATCATTGATTTTCGGTAAATATTGATTTCCATATTTTATCACAATCATATGAATCATATAAAATGCAAAACTAATTTCACCTAAATAAACCAATGTTTTATGTTGAAGAATTCTCGAAAAGAAACCTTTTTGTAAAGCAAAAATTAGGACAATTCCAACCATCGGAATCCAATAATAAATTCCGTAACGAAAAGCTCTCGCAACATCATTGTGGAAGTAGAAAAAGATTGCCAAAACAGCAATTGCAGCGATTTCTATTAAAGTTCCTCTCGAAAAATTGATAGGCGTATCTTTTATCTTTTTATAGATTTGACAGGTAATAATTCCTAAAATAAAATCGAAACTGCGAACAATTGGATTGATGTAAAAAATCGCTTTTTCCAATTTCATATTTGTTCTGAAATAAGGTTCTGCAAAAATAATAATCGGAATAATTAGTAATAAAATATATTTCAGTTTCGGGAATTTATGCAACCAAATCACATAAAAAGGAAACATCAAATAGAAAAATAATTCGGTCGAAATACTCCAGGAAACGTTATTAATAGAGAAATAAAAATCTTTTACCGGAATATAAGATTGCAATAAAAATAAGTTCGCACCTGCAATATCCCAATGAAAATAACCTTGCCAAACATTGATGATAACAAATGGTAACATGACACAAAAGGTTAGGACATGAAGTGGATAAATTCGAGCAATTCGCGCGATATAAAACTTCTTTTTATCAAAATTTGGATTGTCGATGACTTTCTTTTCGTAATTAAGCGCTATAACAAATCCGCTTAAAATAAAGAAAAAACCAACACCAAGATAACCTTCGAAAAAGACGTTATTTTTTAGATAATTATACCAAGCTAAATCAGTTTTTACAAACGTTAAATGGCTTAAGAAAACGACAAAAGCAAAGAAAAAACGTAAAGAAGTTAAGCTATTTAGCATTAGTCAATAATTTTAATTTCCATTTGATAATATTCGTCAAACATGCGAATAAATTCTTCCAATTTACTTTCTCTTACTGAAATTGTAAACATACATTTATCAGAAAAATGTTTGTCTTTAATTTCTCCAGAAATCCGATAGACATTGCGTTCTACAATTCCTTGTTGATCATAGTTAAAAACCATTTTCACACGTTTTGAAACAAATTTTTCTACAATATTTGCTTCTTCTAACACAACTTGTGCCGCATATTTATAGGCTTTTACCAAACCAGGAATTCCTAATTTTGTTCCACCAAAATAACGTACAGAAACAATTAAAACATTGGTGATTTCGCTTGATAAAATTTGATTATAAATTGGTAAACCAGCCGAACCATTTGGCTCACCGTCATCATTTGCACGATGATTTTTACCATCTATACCAAGAGCGTACGCGTAACAATGATGATTTGCATCGGGATGAATTTCGCGTAATTGATCCAAATAAATTTTGATGTCATCTTCATTTTCAATTGGATAAGCAAAATTAATAAACTTACTACCCAATTCTTTGAAAATTACATCTTCCACCGCTTTCTCGATTGTACGATAATTGTCCGTCATGTTGTATTGAAAAGTACCGCAAAGATAGTTTAAATAGTACTTTTAACGAAAAAAGGTTTTATATTTATGAGTGATGAAAAAAATTATGAATGAAATTGAATGATAAAGTAATTTTAAATACTTTTTTAGGAAAAAAGAATACAAATAATTTAAGAGATGAAAATCATTATTGGATTTTAATTGGAGAAAGTGGAAAAGTTATTGAAATAAATAATGATTTATTTGAAGGAAGAGTTTTAGTGTTATTTGATAAAGATTTAGATGAATTAAATCTTAATAATCATAATCTTATCAAAAATTCTCTTTGGATATTAGAAACAGATTTAATAATTGATAAAAGATAATAAAAAAGAACCTTAAAATCTAAGGTTCTTCAATTTCTATTCTATTTTCGAAAATATTTAATTCGTCATTCAAAAAGCGATGCTTTTCAGTTCGAGTTCCTTTCAGTCGAGGAGCTAAAATACCTTCATTCCAAATAGTATCCGAACTCAAAATTCGTGCTTCATCCCACAAATCAGCATCAATAAAATGTTGTATGGTATCACTTCCACCTTCAATAATCAAGGATTGAATATTGTTTTCGTACAAATAATCCATTACTTGCGGCAATATTTTTTGTGTAAAATCTAATTGAACAAGTTCTAAATTTTCTTCAGAACAATTTTCAATCGAATTGAAAATTACAGTAGGTTGTGTTTGATCAAACAAATGGAAACTTCTCGGAATAGCTAAGTTTTTGTCAATCGCAATTCTTAACGGATTATTTCCTTCCCATAATCGCGTGTTAAGCTGCGGATTATCAATTAAAGCTGTGTTTTTTCCAACCAAAATAGCTTGTTCTTCTGTTCGCCATTTATGCACTAACTGTTTTGTATATTGGTTTGTAATCCACAATTGTACATCATCACGCCCCATATATCCGTCTTCTGTTTGCGCCCATTTTAAGATAATATATGGACGTTTTTTCTGATGAAAAGTGATAAAACGTTTATTAAGTTTTATACATTCTTTTTCCAAAACGCTTAAAGTTACATCAACACCATTTTTCAGCAAACGCAAATAACCTTGTCCATTTACTTTCGCAAAAGGATCTAGAGTTCCGATTACGACTTTTGGAATCTCTTTTTCTATAATCAAATCCGCACAAGGAGGCGTTTTTCCGTGATGTGAACAAGGTTCTAACGTAACATATAACGTAGATTCCTTTAATAATTCCTGATTTTTGACCGAATTAATTGCGTTCACTTCGGCGTGTGGTCCACCATATTCTGAGGTAAAACCTTCGCCAATAATTTTGTTGTTATGTACAATAATAGAACCAACAAACGGATTAGGATATGTTGTTCCTAACCCGTTTGTTGCAATTTGTATACAACGAGCCATATATTGCTCATCGATAGATTGTTGTGTCATGCCTAAAAATTATGCATTAAAATCAATATTGAATAATGTTTTCAGTTTGATTTCTGCTTCAATTA
Source organism: Empedobacter sp. UBA3475 (assembly GCF_002378465.1). Taxonomy (NCBI): domain Bacteria; kingdom Pseudomonadati; phylum Bacteroidota; class Flavobacteriia; order Flavobacteriales; family Weeksellaceae; genus Empedobacter; species Empedobacter sp. UBA3475. Next base: position 5,859 of record NZ_DFRA01000043.1, read on the forward strand.
ATTTTTTACGTTTATCGTCAATTTGCTTGTAAACATCTTTTAATAAAGGATTGTTCTCATTTGCATTCGAAAAGAAATGTACATTATTATCCAATTGGTTGATTTCTTTTTCTAAATCCTCAATTATTTTACGTGTTTTTCTAATCTCATCATCCAATAAATTTCCATTATTTCCAGATTTTACTTTATTGACAAATGATTTCAACTTATAATCGCTCAATTCATTTTTAGAAAGATTTAAAGCATCTAATTTTTTGTGGTAAACATCTGTAAATTCTTGATTGATTGAAATTTTTTCTGATGGAACTTTTCCTAAACTTGTCCAATTATGTTGAATTTCTTCTAATTGTTTCAACGCCTCATCTTTGTCTTCAGAAATCGTTTGATTTTTGAAATCGTTTAAGAAAGCTTGTTTCTTTTCGAAATTTAGTTCCAATTTTTGATTCGCTTGTTCGTGACGTTTTTTGTAACGATCAAAGAATTGATTACATGTATCTTTGAATTCTTTCCAGATTTTGTCTGAATTTTTTCTTGGAACATGACCAATTTTTTTCCAATCATTTTGGATTTTTTTAATCACTTGTACAGAAGCATTCCAGTCTGTGCTTTCCATATGTTGTTTTGCAATTTCTAACAAAGCCAATTTCTTTTCAAGATTCAGTTGTTGCTCTGATTTTAGATTTTTATAGAAATCATTTTTGATGTGATTAAATTGTCTTGTAACTTCTTTGAAAGCTTCCCAAGTTGCAGAATTTTTATCCTTCGGAACACGCCCAATTGTGATAAAGTTCTCACGCAAAGAGTTTATTTCAGAAATAGCTTTTTGCCAATCGCCATGCGATTTTGTTGTTGCTTGCTCAGAAATTTCTTTGATACGAGCGATAATTTGATTCTTCTTTTCTAAATTATCTTTTTGCTCTTGCTTTATTTTTTCATTCAATTCACCTTTACGGTCATGAATTTTATTTGTTAATTCTTTGAATTTTTGCCACGTTGGTTCGCGCAAATCTTCTTGTACAGGAACGGCTTCTTCTTTCCATAAACGATGCAAATATTGCAATTCATTCAAAGCTTTTTGCACGTTTTGCTCTCCAATTAATTCTTCTGCACGTTTAATAATCGATTGACGAACTTCCAGATTATGTGCATAATCCAATGTTTGCAATTCCTTATTCATATCCAAATATGTGTAGAAATTATCTAAGTGGAAAAAATAATTTTTGAATACATTTTCAGCATTTTTGCTCGGAATTCTTCCTGCATTGTGCCAACGAGTTTTTAACTCACGAAATTTCTTGAACATTGCCGCCGAAGAATCACTTGGTTCTTGATACAAGGCTTTCAATTCGTCAATAATTTCTAAACGTTCCTTTAAATTATCAGATTCCTTTTTTTCGTTTTCTTTATGAAAAACTGCTAATTGATTTTTAAAATCGTTGTAAACAGCGTTAAATTTTGCTCTAAAAGATGTTTCGTATTTAAAATCTAATTCATCACCACCTTCACTTAAGAAAGCTTCTTTTTTTGCAGCTTCATCTTCTTCTAATTTAGTTTTGAATGCATCACGAATTTGATTAAAATGCTCGCGAATCTCTTGAACATCATATTTGCTTAATAGATTTTTTGCTTCGTTAATCAAAACATCAAAACTAAATTTTTCGTAATCTTTGAACGAAATATCGCTTATTTTTTCTTGGTTCGTTAACTCTACCGTTTTGTAAGATTCCGTGTTAGAGTCGTTTGTATTTGCAGGTTTAGGTAATTGTTCTCCGTCTGCATTTTGCAGGTTATCCATTTCAGTATTCATAAGAAATTAAGTTTTGTTTCTCAAATCTAATAAAATTTGAGGACAATATCAAGTCTATTTTGTACGATTATTCCAAATTTCCCAAGCTTTTTCGGCTTGTAGAACCAACATTTCGTGACCATTTTTTATTTTGGCTCCATTTTGTTGACCATTTTCTAAAAATTTTGTCAATGGTGGATTGTAAATCAAGTCGTACAATAAATGATTTTCGTTGATAAATTGGTAGGGTAGAAGTGGAGCGATTTCAGTATTTGGAAAAGTACCAACTGGAGAACAATTCACAATAATTTGATGATTATGAATGATTTCTTTATTTAATTCATCATAAGAATAATGATTTTCGGTTTTTGTTCTCGAAACAATTTTATAGTCAATTTTCAATAAATTAAGAATATAAAAAACCGCTTTTGCAGCGCCTCCATTTCCTAAAACCAACGCTTTTTTGTGATGAGGTTCTAAAAGAGGTTCTATCGAATGATGAAAACCGTAACAATCTGTATTATGTCCGATTCGTTTTCCATCTTTTATTAAAACGGTATTTACCGCACCAATTGCTTTGGCTTCTGGCGATAATTCGTCCAAAAGTGGAATGATTTCTTGTTTGTAAGGAATTGTGACATTAAAGCCCACTAAACCTTCGGTTTCGAATACTTTTTCTACTTCATCGATTTGCTGTAAATCAAAAACATTGTAGACAGCGTCTACAATGTTCTCGTTTTTAAATTTTTCAGCAAAATAAGATTTAGAAAATGAATAAGAAATATTTCTTCCGATTAATCCAAATTGTCTCATTCTTCTGTTTTATTTTTATTGAATTGAGCTTTCACGATTCGGATAATCAACGGCATATTCGCCAATAATATAATTCCGAAAATGAATTTCTCTAAATTATTTTTTACAATGTCAAACTGACCTAATGTGTGTCCCAAAAGCGAAATAACGCCAACCCAAAGCACCGCACCTATAAAACTATAGGTAATAAATGTGCGATAATTAAGGTTTGTAACACCACAAATAAATGGAATTATAGTACGAACAACAGGCATAAAACGAGCAATAATAATTGCTTTTTTACCATTTTCGTTAAAAAATTCTGTTGCTTTTTCGATATGTTTCTTTTTAAGAAACCATGAGTCTTTTCGTCCTAAAATCCAACCGCCAAATTTTCGTCCAACATAATAATTTACGTTATCACCAAGAATTGCTGCAACCATCAGTAACGGAATAATATATTCGATATGCAAATGGTTTTGGTCATCGCTTGCTGCAATCATTCCAATCGAAAAGATTAGTGCATCTCCAGGTAAAAAAGGCATTAAAAATGACATGATAATTAAACCAGTTTCAGCGAAAATTATCAGGAATAAAATAACATATATCCAATAACCGTAATTATTGATAATGTCCATTAATACCTTGTCTGGGCGTTGAACAAAATTGGTGATAAACTCAATAATAGATTGCATTTTTTATTTTTTAAGCTCTAATTATATCAGCTCCAATAGCACGTAAACGTACATCGATATCTTCATAACCACGGTCAATTTGATCGATATTATGAATAACAGTTTTTCCTTTTGCAGAAAGTGCAGCTATCAATAAAGACATACCAGCACGAATATCTGGAGAAGTTAATTCAGCTCCTTTTAAAGGTGTTTCGTGATTAAGACCAATAACAGTTGCGCGATGTGGATCACATAAAATAATTTGCGCTCCCATATCAATTAATTTATCCACGAAGAATAAACGAGACTCGAACATTTTTTGGTGGATCAAAACGCTTCCTTTTGCTTGAGTGGCAATTACCAAGATAATTGATAATAAATCTGGTGTAAATCCTGGCCAAGGCGCATCAGAAATTGTTAAGATAGAACCGTCAATAAAACGCTCGATTTCGTAATGTTCTTGTGCTGGAATATAGATGTCGTCATCACGACGCTCTAATTTGATTCCTAATTTTTTGAACACATCTGGAATAACACCTAAATTTTCCCACGAAACATTTTTGATTGTTAATTCAGATTTTGTCATGGCAGCTAAACCAATCCATGATCCAATTTCGATCATATCTGGTAAACATGTATGTTCAGTTCCGCCTAACTTCTCAACTCCTTCAATCGTTAAAAGATTCGAAGATATTCCAGAAATTTTAGCACCCATTCGGTTCAACATTTTACACAATTGTTGAATGTAAGGCTCACATGCAGCGTTGTAAATAGTTGTTGTTCCTTTTGCTAAAACTGCAGCCATAATAATATTTGCAGTTCCTGTTACAGAAGCTTCTTCCAATAACATATAAGAACCTTGCAATCCGTTTTCGTCTACTTCTACACCGTAGAAATCTTCGTCTGGATTGAAGCGATATTTTGCTCCTAACGCAAAGAAACCTTCGAAGTGCGTATCTAAACGACGACGCCCAATTTTATCTCCTCCAGGTTTCGGCATAAAAGCTTCTCCGAAACGAGCTAAAAGTGGTCCCATTAACATGATTGATCCACGTAATGCAGCACCATCTTTACGAAATTGTTTTCCTTTTAAATAATCTAATCGTAATTCGTCGGCTTGGAAAGTAAAATCTCCTTTTCCATTTTTTTGTGTTTTTACGCCTAAATCACCCAAAATTTCAATCAAACGATTGACATCTCGGATGTCTGGAATATTTTTAACACGAACTTGTTCATTGGTTAATAAAACCGCACATAAAATTTGTAGTACTTCATTTTTAGCACCTTGCGGAGTAATTTCTCCTTTCAAAGGTTTCCCTCCCTTTATTTGAAATGTAGCCATTTAGTTGTATTAAATAGTTTTGATTTAACCTTTATTGTTTCGAACGTTTTGGTTTCGATTGTTGTTATTTTGATTATTTCGGTTATTGTTGTTTTGACGATTATTCGAATTTTGGTTATTATTTCGATTGTTGTTATTTTGATGATTACGATTATTGTTTTGGTAACTTCTATTGTTTTGATTGTTGTTTGAATGATTATTATTCGAATTTAAACGATCAGGAGAAACCAAATGATCATCAACTTTTCTCAAATCAATTTTACCATCAGATAATTCGTACAAATGATTAAAAATAACTTGATCATCAACAGTATCTTTATTCCAAAGTAAATAACATTTTTTCATGTGATTGGCAATCGCAAAGTACAAACCTTCGCGTTTTTCGCCTTCTTCCCACGTTACAGCAACATCAATCATTTTACGAATATTGTTTCCGTAATATCTGTATTTATAGATGCTTTTTGGATATTCTACTTTATTTGGTTTACTATTTACCGTATCTTTTTTTGTCGGAATTGGATAAGGAGATTTTACATCCAAATCAAATTCTGCCATGATAAAAAGTTGATCCCAAAGTTTATGTTGAAAATCTGGTACATCGCGCAAGTGAGGATTTAATTCTCCCATTACTTCAATTATAATTTCGGCAAATCCGTTGCGTTCTGTTTCGTCTGTTATTGTTTTACAATGATTTACCATTTCTTGAATATGACGACCATATTCTGGAATAATCAATTGCGAACGAAGTGTATTATATTCCATTAAATTTTCTAATGTATTGGTTACAAATTTACAAAATTCTATCCGATTATTTGGGTAGAAAAGGTGTATTGATTGCTAATTTTTTATTAAATTTTATTCCTTAAAAAACGATTATAGTCGGAAGAAGATAAGCCGTAAAACAAGATTTTGTCTATTTAATTCAAAACAGTTAAAAATCTTTATCACCAAGGAAAATTAAGTTAAAACCTTTTGGTTGTCAACAAATATAGTATTTTCTTTTAATAAAAAGTAAATTTGGGTTTTTGTTTGAATGATTTAAATGAATATATTTTTAATTTAAACTTTATCCTCAAATTACACGCATTCAACGTATCTTTAGGGCAATTAAACAATAAATTATGAAAATAAAGTCGATAATAGCACTTTTTTTTCTCGCTACCACTTTTACTTTTGCTCAAACAAAACAGATTTTAATTGAAAATGTTAGAATTTTAGATCATCAAACTCAAGCATTAACATCGCCGATGAATGTTTTGGTTTCTGGGCAAAAAATTGAAAAAATTAGTTCTGCAAAAATTTCTTCACCTAATCAAGACGTTGTAAAAATTAATGGAGGAGGAAAAACGTTGATGCCAGGTTTGATAGATGTTCATGTACACATGGTATTTGGTTCATTGACGATGGCGCAAATGATGTCGCCAGATATGTCCGAAGAAATGTTAATGAATAAGGTTGGCGAAGCTTCCCACAAAATGTTGATGCGTGGTTTTACGAGTGTTCGTGATGCTGGTGGGCCAATTTTTCCCTTGAAATTAGCCATCGATAAAGGTAAAGTTGCAGGGCCTAGAATTTGGCCTTCGGGTGCAACGATTAGTCAAACAGCTGGTCACGGAGATTTTAGAACTCCTGATGAACGTTCGCGTCGTTTTTTTGGTAAAGCATCTCGTGCAGAGGAATTAGGAGCTACTTTTATTGCTGATGGAAGAGATGAAGTTTTGACTGCAACAAGAGAGAATTTACGTTTTGGTGCGAGTCAAATCAAATTAATGGCAGGTGGAGGAACGTCTTCTGCTTATGATCCGATTGATGTTACACAATATACTTTTGACGAAATGAAAGCTGCAGTTGATGCTGCTGAAGATTGGGGAACGTATGTAATTCTCCATTATCTTGCGTAACCATCTTTAAAATTTCGGCATTTGTAAACCATTTTTGAAGACGTAATATGTAACTATTTTGATCATCATTCAACTCAGGTTCAAACAAGAAATCCGTTCCCCATGCAAGCTTCACACCAAGTTTTTTTGCTAAAGGCCAAACTTTATCTTGACCATCCAAAACTGGTTTACGTTTTTCTTTTCGCTGCTCGTCCATGTTTTCATTATTATCCATCAAATTTTGAAGGCTTAACCAAACTCCTTTTTTGGCAAGAATTTTTAATGTTTCTTCATCTAACATTTGACCATGCTCAATTGACTTCACTCCTGCTTCCACAGCACGTTGCACAGCTCTCGGCGTATAGGCATGTACCATTGTTGCAATTATCTGGTTTAAGAAGCCCATATCCAGGGAAATTAGGTGTTGTAGAAGAACAAGCTTTAGCAGATTTGATTTTGGTTGATGGAAATCCGTTGAAAGATTTATCATTAATAGCTAATCCTGATAAAAACTTTTTAGTGATTATTAAAGATGGTCAGATTTATAAGAATACAATTAAAACGAAAAAGTAAAATTATCATACATCATAAAAAAACGAGGTTAATTTTTATTTTACCTCGTTTTTTTAGTTATAAAATTAGAAATTTTAGATCTTATTTATCGGCTTGAAATTTGTTGAAAAAGTCAATGATTTATTCATAAAAATGTTGATTTTGAATAAGTAAAACTGTAAATTAATTATTAAATCTTAATAAAAATGTCAATACCAGAGAATATTTATAATAGAGTAATTCTTCCAGAAGATGAGATTATAGCTACTTTACTTATTGTCCATGGTATGCAAGAACATAGTGGGCGATATGAAAATTTTGCAAAGTATTTGGCTGACAAAGGAATTCTAGTTTTGTTATATGATCATTTAGGACATGGACAAACAGCTAAAATAGAAGAAGATTACAGTTTTTTCTGCTTAGACAATCCAAAAGAAAATTTAATAAATACGGCAAAAGAGTTAGCTAATTTGTTAGAGAATAAATACCCTTTATTACCACATTTTATTTTGGGACATTCAATGGGATCGTTTATAACACGTTGCCTACTTCAAGAATATGGAAATCATTTTGATGGTGCTATAATTATGGGAACAGGAGGTAGGATTCCTGGAATTAAATTATTGAGTAGTTTTTTAAGTCTTCTAAATAAATTGATTCCTCATAAAAGAAGTCAATTACTTAATACTATTTTTTTAAAATCGAATAATAAACATTTTCAAAATGAAGAAAATTTTCATGAGACTAATTGGTTTAGTTTAGATGAGTTAAATCGTTTAAATTTTCTGAAAGATCCTCTTTGCGGAATACCTTTCACTGTTAACGGTTTTTATACTTTGATTAATTTAAATATACAAGCAACAAAAAAGAATTGGACAAAAGATATACCGCAATCTTTACCTATTTATTTTGTGAGTGGAGCAGATGATCCAATTGGTGATTTTGGTAAAGGAGTTTTGCAATCGTATAAAGATTTAAAGCAAAATGGATTTCAATATGTAACAATGAAACTATATCCAAACTTGAGACATGAAATATTGAATGAATCTATCAAAGATGAAGTATATCAAGATATTGTAGATTGGTTAACGGTTTTGATAAATCATAAAAAAATAGAGCAAAAAGACGTTTAATAAATCTTTTTGCTCCAAAAAAATTATTCTCCTAAAAGAGCACCAGAAACATTCCAATAACTGAAACTATTTCCTTCTGGTTTTCCTTGCGGAATTTTTACTTGTATACTATGTTTTCCGGCTTTTAAATTGCCCAAATCTATAAAATATGGATTTGTGATTGTTCCAGGGCACCAGTTAGAACGACTATAATCAGATGATGATAAACCATTGTCAAAATTACCAGAAGCAGGATTGTAAGCGCGATACGAACCACAATCTTGTCTCCAAGGAACTATATTAAATACTTTTTGTCCATCAAGAAAAATACTATTTTCTTTCGGAACAAATTCATCACCATTTTCCCAACCGCCATGTCCAGTTGTTGTAAAACGTAATTTAGCATTGTTGTAATCTTCTTTCAACGTGAATTCTACTGTAAAACCATTCGGATTTTCGAACAAAGTAGGGTATTCTTGTCCAGCCATTTCCATCACATTTGCAGTATTGAAAATTGGTAAAACCTTTTTAATTGGCATTGTTGTAGAACCTGATGGATGAACAGAAATATTGGCAGAAATAATATGTCCGCCTTGATCATAATTTCCAATGAAGAAACCAATCAAAACTTCTTGATCAGATAATAAACCTTGAAATTCTGTGATTTCTTGACGATATTTTGCTTCGGTTTCCCATGTTTGATTTTTTAATTGAATATGATTGAATTTTTTAATTCCAAAAGGTGTGAAAAAGCGCATTAATTCAATAGTTGGCGAATAATTTTCTGTCAAAAAATAACCTTGATATTTCTTATTATTTGCAGATGTAAAAATCGGTAATTGATTAATTCCTTTTTGTAAACCATCCATAAATGTAATTTTAGAATCACGGGGAATCAAAAACACAGAACCAGTTCTGTCGTAAGCATCACCATTTGATTGTTGCGAAACATTTAAGAAAACTTGGCTTCCTACTTTAATTTGAGGAATTTTAATTTTTCGAACCACAACAGTTCCATTAGCAAAGCGATAAATTGAATCATTTGACGAAAAATCTTTACTAAAGTTAACTTGTTGATGTGATAAAAGTGGAATATCAACGAATTTACTTTTCCAAATAATGTCTTTATATGTCAATAAATCAACTCTATTTTGATGCAATTCTTTTTGGATAAATTGACTTGGAATCAAATCTTTTTCGCGTTCTATTTTCGAAGCTCGAATCGTTGAATTATTATTTCGTGTAAGTTCTAACACAAAACCTAAATTCATTCCAACCATTGTTGGAGAAGCATTCAATTCCATATTGTCAACAAACCAAACGTCTATTGTATTCGAATTAATATTTGTTGTTGCTTTTTTACAACGTAAACCTAAAATTCGTTTTGTTTCTTTAGAAATTGTAAAAACAGATTTATTGAACGCGACAGAATCATTTGTAATAATAGAATTAGTCGGGTCAAATTGTGTAATCAAGGAAATAATTGATGGGTTTGTTTTGGTATAATAAAACATTTCATCAGGATAATTTGAAGAATTACTAAAACTTTGTTGCTTTCCAATAACGGTTTCTTTTGTATTCGCAATAACTTGTATGGGGTTATTTTCTTCGACTTTCTTTCCATTCGAAAAGCGTTCGTACGTAATTTTGTAGGTTTCCTGTGCATCAAGAACAATAGCCTGAATACAAAAAATGATAAGTAGAATTGATTTCAATTTCATGTGTGATAAATAAAAAAGGTTTACAAACGAATTGTAAACCTATAAAAATATATGATTGTATGAAAAAATATCTTACACAAAAGCATTAATTCCTGTCACATCTGCTCCAGTAATCAATAAATGGACATCATGCGTTCCTTCGTAAGTAATCACTGATTCAAGATTTGCTGCATGTCGCATCATAGGGAAATCGCCTACAATTCCCATTGCACCGATAATTTGACGAGATTCTCGCGCAATATCAATAGCCATTTTTACATTGTTGCGTTTTGCCATAGAAATTTGTTCAGGAGTTGCTTTATTTTCGTTTTTCAACGTTCCTAATCGCCAACATAACAACTGAGCTTTCGTAATTTCTGTAATAAATTCAGCTAATTTTTTCTGTTGCAATTGATAAGAAGCAATCGGTTTTCCAAATTGTGTTCGTTCTAACGAATATTTCAAAGCAGATTCGTAACAATCAATTGCAGCGCCAATTACACCCCAAGAAATTCCGTATCGAGCCGAGTTTAAACAAGATAATGGTCCGCGTAAACTACTTACTTCTGGTAAAATTTGAGAAGCTTCAATCTTGACATTTTCGAAAACTAATTCACCTGTTTTTGAAGCTCTTAATGACCATTTATTCAATGTTTCTGGCGTTGTAAAACCTTGCATACCGCGTTCTACAATAACACCACGAATTTTTCCTTCTTCATCTCTTGCCCAAACAACTGCAATATCACAAATTGGTGAATTTGTAATCCACATTTTTGCTCCATTTAAGATATAATGATCACCATTTTTAGTCAAACGAGTTTCCATTCCGCCAGGATTTGAACCGTGATTTGGTTCAGTTAATCCAAAACTTCCAACGAATTCTCCTGAAGCTAATTTTGGTAAATATTTGCGTTTTTGTTCTTCAGATCCAAAAGAAAAGATTGGATACATCACCAACGAAGATTGTACTGATGCAGCAGAACGAACAGCCGAATCGCCGCGTTCTAATTCTTGCATGATTAATCCATACGACATTTGGTCCAATCCTGCACCTCCATATTCTTCAGGAATATAAGGTCCTAAAGCACCAATTGCGCCTAATTTTTTCATTAAATCTGGAATATCTTTATGATGTTGCGCAGCATCATCTATCACAGGTTTTATTTCGTTGTCCACAAAATCTCGAACAGATTGACGAATTAATTTGTGTTCTTCTGTCAATAAATCATCAATCTTAAAATAATCTGTAGTTGAATTCATTTTATGCGGTTTTATTTTATTAAATCTAACGATTATTCACTAAATTAAAAATTATTCTGAATAATATTTATTAAAAATTTTAATTTATGAAACTTTTGACTAATTTAGGTAAAAGTTAAAAACACAAAATAACACAAAAAAATGATAGAAAACGAATTAAAAGAATTAGGTATTTCTTCCGAAAATCTTGGAACATCAACAGGAAATACTTGGTTTGGAAAAGGTGAAGAGCTTTCTTCTTACTCGCCAGTAGACGGAAAATTGATTGGAAAAGTTAAGTCATCAACAAAAGATGATTATGAAGAAGTGATAAAAAAAGCACAAGTTGCTTTCAAAGAATGGCGAATGATTCCTGCTCCGAAACGAGGAGAAATTGTGCGTCAATTCGGAGAGAAACTTCGTGAGAAAAAGGCTTCCTTGGGAAAATTGGTTTCGTATGAGATGGGAAAATCTTATCAAGAAGGTTTGGGTGAAGTGCAAGAAATGATTGATATCTGTGATTTTGCTGTTGGATTATCGCGTCAATTATATGGTTCGACAATACATTCGGAAAGACCTTTGCATCGCATGTACGATCAATATCATCCGCTTGGAATTGTAGGCGTGATTTCTGCGTTCAATTTTCCAGTTGCAGTTTGGTCTTGGAATACATGTTTAGCGATGGTTTGCGGTGATGTTGTAGTTTGGAAACCAAGTGAAAAAACACCTTTGTGTGCGGTTGCGTGTCAACATATTTTAGCAGAAGTTTTAAAAGCAAATAATATTTCAGAAGGCGTTTCTTCTTTGGTAATGGGCGATAAAACAATCGGTGAATTAATTGCGCAAGATGCTCGTGTGGCTTTGGTTTCTGCAACAGGTTCTACGCGAATGGGAATTGAAGTGAATAAAGTTGTTGCTGCTCGTTTGGGTAAAACAATTTTAGAATTAGGTGGAAATAATGCGATTATTGTTACGCCAGATGCTGATTTAAAAGTTATGCTAACTTCGGCTGTTTTTGGGGCAGTTGGTACGGCTGGACAGCGTTGTACAACAACAAGACGTTTGATTGTTCACGAGTCGATTTATGATAAAGTAAAAGAATCGTTGGTAAATGCTTACAAACAAATAAAAATAGGTAATCCGTTGGATACAGCAAATCATGTTGGTCCATTGATTGATAAACATGCGGTTGAAATGTATTCAAAAGCATTAGAAAAAATTAATGAAGAAGGAGGAAAGATTATCGTTGAAGGAGGAATTTTAGAAGGAAATGGTTTTGAAAGCGGTTGCTATGTAAAGCCTGTTATTGCTGAGGTTGAGAATCATTTTGATATTGTTCAACATGAAACTTTTGCTCCAATTTTATATTTAATCAAATATTTTGGAGATGTGTTAAATGCAATTGAAATTCAGAATAATGTGGCACAAGGTTTATCGTCTTCTATTATGACAAATAATCTTCGTGAAGCTGAATTATTCTTGAGTCAGCAAGGCTCTGATTGTGGAATTGCAAATGTAAATATCGGAACTTCTGGAGCTGAAATTGGCGGCGCTTTCGGTGGAGAAAAGGAAACTGGAGGTGGGCGTGAGTCAGGTTCGGATGCTTGGAAAGCGTATATGCGACGACAAACGAATACAATTAATTATTCGACAGAAGTGCCATTGGCGCAAGGAATTAAGTTTGATTTTTAAAAATTTACAGAGATGAGTACAGTACACGAAAGATTAGCAAAACATATATTGGCAGATGGATATCCGATTGTAATGGATATGGATAAGTCGCATGGATCCTATGTTGTAGACGAAAATGGCATTGAATATTTGGATTTATTTTCAATGTTTGCTTCGACTGCGATTGGTTATAATCATCCACATTTGATGGCGAAAATAGATTTTTTAGGTCGAAATGCAGTCAATAAACCTGCGATGTCAGACATTTATACAAAAGATTACGCCGATTTAATTGATACATTTGAGCGTGTAGCGATGCCGAAAGAATTGCAATATTTATTTTTTATTTCTGGTGGAACATTGGCAGTAGAAAATGCATTGAAAACGGCTTTTGATTGGAAAACAAGATTAAACTTTTCGAGAGGAATTGAGAAAGAAGCAAGTGATGTTATTCATTTTAAACAAGCTTTTCATGGGCGTTCTGGTTATACATTATCGCTAACGAATACGAAAGATCCTCGTAAATACGAATATTTTCCAAAGTTTGATTGGCCAAGAATTGAAAATCCAAAACGAATTTATCCTGTTACAGAAGATAATTTATGCAAGGTTGTTGAGGCTGAAAAACGTGCGATTGAACAAATTGAAAATGCTTTAGAAACACGCAAAAATAAAGTTGCTTGTATTATTATTGAGCCGATTCAAGGTGAAGGAGGAGATAATTATTTTCGAAAAGAATTCTTTCAGAAATTGAGAGAAATTTGTGATAGAGAAGAGATTTTATTGATTTTTGATGAGGTACAAACAGGAATGGGAATGACTGGTAAAATGTGGGCTTTTCAGCATTATGATGTGATTCCTGATGTGATTTCGTTTGGAAAGAAAACACAAGTTTGTGGAATTTTAGCGAATAAAGAAAAGTTAGATCAAATTCCGAATAATGTTTTCAAGGAATCAAGCCGTATTAATTCGACTTTTGGTGGAAATTATATCGATATGTTGCGTTTCAAATTAATTTTAGAAGTGATCGAACAAGAAAAATTAGTAGAAAATGCGGCAGAAAAAGGTAAATATATTTTATCAAAATTGAATGAAATAGCAAAAGAGACGAAGAAAATTCATTCGGTTCGTGGATTAGGATTGTTCATTGCGTTTGATTTTTCATCAGATTTGGATCGTTCAGAGTTCATCAAAACATGTTTCGAAAATCACATGATTATTCTTCCTTGTGGTGAAAACTCTGTGCGAATGCGCCCTCATCTCAATATTTCTGAAGAAGATACCAATAAAGCAATAGAAATTATTAAATTAGCGTTAAAATAAACAGCAAAAGCAACCAAGCAAAGGTTGCTTTTTTAATTTTGTAAAAGATAAAACTAAGGTATGATAGATTCTTTTTTCTTCGATTTTGACGGAACATTACAAGGTTTTGAAAACCATGAAATCAGTGATTCGACAATCGAAGCGTTGAAATTATTAAAACAAAAAAATAAAAAAATATACATCGCAACAGGACGAAATATGGTGGATATGCCCGAACATATTTTTGATTACGGTTTTGATGGTTATATCAATAATAATGGTGGAATGTGCTCGGACGAAAACCGTCAATCATTTTTTGTAGATTATATTAATCCTAATGATATAGAGGCTTTGTTGCAATATGATGATGAAAATCCATTTTCATTTTCGTATATGACGAAAGAAGCGTTTAGTATTAATCGTGTGAATGATAATGTAGAAAAATCGTTTGCATATTTTGGAATGGAAGTTCCAGAAGTGGTTGATCCTCGAACTTTACCGAAAGATAATATCATGCAAATGAACTTTTTTGTAAACGAAGAACAAGAAGATTATTTGATGAAAAATGTGTTGACAAATAGTGTAGGAACACGTTGGATAGAATATTTTGCTGATATAAATCCGAAGGATATTAGTAAAATGCGCGGAATAGAACGAATGGCTGATCGCGATAATTTAGATTTATCTAAAACAATGGCTTTTGGCGATGGAGGTAACGATATTAGTATGTTGAAAGGTTGTAAAATTGGTGTAGCAATGGGCGATGCGAAGGAGAATGTGCGAGAAGCTGCGGATTATTATACAACTTCTGCGGATAATCACGGAATATGGAATGCGCTGAAACACTTTGAGATAATTTAGAAACTTATTTTAATTTATATAGAAAAAATCCAACTTCGGTTGGATTTTTTTCTTTTCCCAATGTTGTGTTAATTATATATTCTATTATTGTAGAATTGAAAAATAAAAATTATTTTAGAGTATTAATTATAAACTACAACATAATGAAACAATTATTATTAGCTGGATTTTTACTTTTTTCGAATTTTGGTTTTGGGCAAGAAAAGCTTATTGTCGATTATAAATACGATATAAAGCATGATGAAGAAAAAATAAAGGAGTTTGAAAGAGAGCAAGCACAAAAAGGAGGAGGTACAATAAAAATTGGAGGGTCTCCAAATATTTATTATCAATTAGAATATAATGATAATCAGTCCATTTACAAAAAAATAGAAACTATCAATAATGATCAAAATGGTAGCTCTATGGGGGCTTTTTCAATTAATATTGGAGGAGAATATAAAGATCTGATTAATGAAATAAGTAAGAAAGCGTTTCGCCAAGAAGTCGTTTTAGATAAACAAAATTTTATTGTGGTTACTCCATATAAAGATTATGAATGGAAAATTACAGATATTGAAGATACGATTTTGGGTCACAAAGTAAAAAAAGCTATTGGTAATGATAAAGGTAAGCAAATAGCAGCTTGGTTTGCGCCAGATATTAAGGTTGATGCAGGACCAAATCAAGTGAATGGATTGCCAGGTTTGATTCTGAAAACGGTGAGCGAAACGGGCGGTAAATTTGGTTCGATTATGACTTATGAAGCGGATAAAATTACCTTAAACCCTAAGAAAATGTCTAAAACTAAACCTTTAAAAGGTGAAGAAATAACACAAGAAGAATTTAAAAAATTGCAAGATGAATCTCGTCAAAAAATGAGAGAATCTTTTTCGATAGGAGTGGACAAAAAATAATTTTGAATGAAATATTTAGTAATTTTCATTAGTTTTTTTTGTAGTTTAGTTCAAGCGCAAGAAGCTCTAGAGATTGTATATGAAGAAGTTTCTATTCCTAGAATTATAGGAAAAGATGGGAAGGAAGAAAAATTGGATGATGATTTTATAAAAGCACTTTCTGTTCCAAAAAATTATGTGCTACAAATAGAAAAAGGAAAAAGTGTTTTTTCCAAGATTGAGAAAATTAATAATTCACAAGGTAACGCATCGGTTACGATGTATGGTATTTTTTCGTATAATTTTGAACAAGATTTCAATCAAAATAAAATGAAACAAGAATGGATGATAGAGAATAAAAAATACCTTGTAACTGATACCATTTCTACACATTATAAATACGAATTAACGCAAGAAAAATCTACTTATTTGGGTTTTGATGTTAAACAAGCAGTTGTAAAATATGATGATAATAATAAATCAATTATTTGGTATGCACCAAGTTTACCCAAACGTTTTGGTCCAAAAGAATTTATTAATCTTCCAGGTTTGGTATTAAAAGTAGAATCTATTCGAAATGGAATTATTGATCCATCTTATTCTTTGAAAGCAACTTCTGTTACAACGAAAGATCATTTAGAATTTAAGAAATTATTCAAGGCAAAGGAAATTTCTAAAGCCGAATTTGAAAAATTGAGAGCTGATTATAACCAACAAAGTTCGAATGAACATCAAGGAGTAGATAAAGAATAACCAAATATAAACTATGAAAAAATTATTATTGATTGTATTAAGCAGCTTGTGTTATTTTGCAAATGCGCAAGATATTTTAGAAGTAGAATATGATGTATATACAGTATATGATGCAAGTAAAACTCAAGGTTCAGTTACAATTGACAATCGAAAATTGAGTAAAGATGAAACGATTAGGTATTTCACTGAACAAATGAAAATTCCTAGACCTTATATATTAATAACGGATAAAACGGCTTCTAATTATAATCAAAAACCAACACTAAATGGTGGAAATTCAATAAGTTATAGTTCGACACAAGGAAATGGATTGTATTACAAAGACTTGCTTGAAAATTATTATATGCACGAATCGGTTGGTTTTGGAATGGATCGAATTATCAAAGATTCTATTCCTAAAATTAATTGGATTATAACACGCGAGAAGAAAAAAGTCTTAGGTTTTGATGTTCGTAAAGCAACCGCAAAAATCAATAAAGAAGAGTTTACAGCTTGGTTTGCTACTTCCTTGTCTTTTCCTTCGGGGCCAGATAAGTATATGGGATTACCTGGTTTGATTTTAGAATTAGAAAGAAAAACGAACGACGATGCTGATATGGTTATTACATACAAAGCAACATCTGTAAAAGAAGCGAAGAAAAATGTAACAATAAATCAACCTAAGAAAGGGAAAATTGTTGATTTCAAAACGTATAAAGCAGAAATGGATGCTTTTTTTAAGAAACAACAAGAAATGAATAGTCAAGGAGTGGATAAAAATTAAGTTTATAGTAAAGTTTGAGAATAGTAAATATGATTAATTTTTCTCTTTTATAATATTGTGTTAAATGTTAGTTCAATTATTAAAGAATTATAAAATTAAAATTATTTTAGAGTATTAATTATCAAACTACAACAAAATGAAACGAATTTTACTTTATGGATGTTTACTTTTTTCTAATATTGGTTTTGCGCAAGAAAACTTAACTGCTTATTACCAATATTCAACATCTTTTAAGGATATGGATGGTGGAGTAAAAATAGTTTATGAACTAAATCAGAAAGGTAGCGAAGCGAATTTTGAAATCAAGAAAAATGATAGATTTTATGATGGTAAGCTCTATCAATATATAAATTATAAAGATAAGATTTCAGAAACTCAACGAAATTATAAAGGTAAAAGAGCTGTAATTTATAAAAATTACAATAAGATTGATTGGGCTTTTAAAGATGAAACAAAAGTTGTTAATAATTGTAATGCGAAACGTGCAGACT
This sequence comes from Empedobacter sp. UBA3475, assembly GCF_002378465.1. Classification (NCBI taxonomy): domain Bacteria; kingdom Pseudomonadati; phylum Bacteroidota; class Flavobacteriia; order Flavobacteriales; family Weeksellaceae; genus Empedobacter; species Empedobacter sp. UBA3475. The sequence continues at coordinate 23,652 of NZ_DFRA01000043.1, forward strand.
ATCAATTTGAAGAAGGTAATTTAACACATACGATAGAAGTTTGGTATTGTCCATCTGAAGTTCGTTTTTCTCCAATTGTTGAAGAGGTTAATTTTTTTGATATTCCAGGATATGTAATTTCTTACAAAGAAACACTAAACAATAAAGTGAAAAAGGTTTCAATGATAACTGAATATAATTTATTGGAGTTTAAAGAAAATAATACGATTCAGATAAAACGTCCAAATGAAGGTGAAAGAATAAATTATGATTTAATTGATAAAGGATTTACAACTTCAAATAATTAATATTGAATGAAAAAATATTTTACGCTGTTTTTTTGCTTAACATTTTATGTTATGAATGCGCAAGAAAATTTAACTGCTTATTACCAATACAAAACTTCATTTCTTAACTCAAACTTAAATGGTGTTTCAATAGTTTATGAACTTAATAAAAAAGGAGATGAAGCAAATTTTGAAATCAGAAAAAATGATAGATTTTATGATGGACAAATATACAATTATGTAAATTACAGAGATAAGATAGCAGAAACACAGCGAAATTATAAAGATAAAAGAGCTATAATCTTCAGTAATTTTAAGAAAATTGATTGGGTTTTTAAAGATGAGACAAAAGTTATTAATAATTGTAATGCGAAACGTGCAGACTTTCAATTTGAAGTTGGCAAATTAACACATACGATAGAAATATGGTATTGTCCATCTGAAATCCGATTTTCCCCAATTGATCAGGATATTAATTATTTTGATATTCCAGGATATATCATTTCCTATAAAGAAACACTAAACAATAAAGCTAAAATGGTAACCGAATATAATTTATTGGAGTTTAAAGAAAATAATACGATTCAGATAAAACGTCCAAATGAAGGTGAAAGAATAAATTATGATTTAATTGATAAAGGATTTACAACTTCAAATAATTAATATTGAATGAAAAATATTTTTACGCTGTTTTTTTGCTTAACATTTTATGTTATGAATGCGCAAGAAAATTTAAAAATAGAGTATGAATTCAGAAATGAATTTGATTATCAAAATGCCTCAGATGCTAAGAGTAGAGATATGTACAAAAATAGTAATGATAATCGGTTGTATTTTGAATTGATTACATCTAAAGACGAATCTACTTTTAATAAAATTGATCGAGTAGATAATTCACAAAATAAAAGTGGAATGTCAATAAGTTTTGTTAGTGGTCCTGGAGGATTTTTTTATAAAAATTTAAAAGACAATAATTCACTTTCTGAAATTAATTTTAATGGTAAAAATCTCCTTATTTCTGATTCAATTCCACAATATAAATGGATACTTAAAAAAGAAAATTCTAAAATTTTAGGATTTGATGTCAAAAAAGCAATTTTACAAGAATCAGAGAATACATTTGTAGAAGCTTGGTATGCGCCAAAGCTCAATTATAAAAATGGACCAACAAATTATGGCGGATTACCTGGTGTAATTCTAAAAATTATTTTAAACAATAAAGAAGGAAATCAGTTGAATAAGCAAATTTACGTTGCAACAAAAGTTGAAGTGAGTGATAAATTCAAAATAAATAAACCAACCAAAGGAAAACAGATAAGTCAAGCCGATTTTGAAGAAATGGTTGAAGAAGAAAACCGAAAATTTAATGAAATGTTTTTACAAAAATAAGATACGAAAAAAGGATTTCAATTGAAATCCTTTTTGATATTAAGTAATAGTTATTTGTAATCTATGAATATTTTTAATCAATATAATTACACTTTTTCTAAAACAAAGAATTCTTATCTTTGTTAGAGAAAAGTTGAATTAGATTTTATTCTAACAGAATACTTTTTTTATTAATTAAGATTTTTTGATACATGAAAATATTACTTTCTCCAGCGAAGATGATGAATTTGGAAACGAATGCTAAATGGAGAGCAACGACACCTCAATTTTTGGAACATTCACAAGAAATTATGGATGTTATGAAAGAGATGAGTACAACAGATCTTGAAAAATTAATGAAAATTTCGAAAGATATTGCAGAAATGAATGTGGAGCGTAATCAGGTTTGGAATGTTAAACCTACTGCGAAACAAGCTATTCCAGCAGCTTTAGCTTTCAAAGGTGAAGTTTATAGAGGTTTGAATGCTGAAACTTTAGATGATGAAGCATTTGATTACTTTAATAAACATGCATTTTTGTTATCTGGACTTTATGGGATGTTGCGTCCTTCTGATAAAGTAATGTTGTATCGCTTGGAAATGGGTTCGAAATTGGATGTTCATGGTTCGAAAAATTTGTATGGTTTTTGGAAAAAAATTTTGACACCTTTTCTAAATTTAAAATTGAAGAAAGGCGAGTTTATCTTAAATTTAGCAAGCAATGAATATGCAAAAGTTTTGGATAGAAAATCGTTAAAAGTTCCGATGATTGATGTAGAGTTTCAAGATTACAAGAACGGTGAATTGAAAAAAATCATGATGTATTTTAAACATGCTCGTGGTGCAATGGCGCGTTATTGTGCAGAAAATAAAGTTGAAACTTTGGATCAAGTGAAAGCATTTGACGTGGATGGTTATCGTTTTGATGAGAATCTTTCTACCGAAGAAATTTTGGTATTTACAAGATAATGACTAAAAAAATAATAACTTGAAGACTGCTTTATTAGTAGTCTTTTGTTATTTTTAAATAATATATGAAAGAAAATTTTATCGATAAATTACCCCTCAAAATTATTTACTCGTTCCAATCGCTGATTGAAGAATTAGAACGATCTGAATACAACTTTGGAGAGTTTAAAGCTTTTTTAGAATATCTGAAAGCTACTCGACCAGAGTTGATTGATGGTGTTGAAACATTTGAAGATTTTCAGAAAATTATTAAAGATGTTGAGCCAATTATTGAGAAAATTATTCCTAAACCATTTGTAAAATATAATTTAAAAGCGATAACTTTTCCTTTTTCTGACAAATTTATTTTTGCAACAGATCGACTTAAAGAGTTGATTGATAATAATGAATCACGACTAAAATTCAATTTTGAAGATTTAGATTATGATACATTATATAAGTTTTGTTGTTGCTTCATCTTATCGAAATATTATCATAAAAATTTAGATTTTAATCTATCAAATCAGTTGGTGATAGACAATCAAAATGGCTACAGAATTTATCTTGGGACTGATATAAACCATGATTATTTTCGTATTTATCCATCCGAAGATAAATTTAAATTGACTGAAGATGAAATTGAAGAGTTGTTGAATAATTATGAAGATACAGCTTTGTGGATGAGAAAAATTCCAATTGGATCGTGGATTGCAAAAGGGTTTAATCTTGTTTCATTTTTTGATAATACGACTGAAATTGCACTTTCTAACTTAAAATCTAAATTATTATCTTATGGGGAACCTTTTAATATTGTTCGAAATGATATTATTTCTGCATTAAAATCTATTTTTAGAATCAATAATTTAGAAGTCGGTTTTTCAGCTTATAATTCCGATAAAAATCAATTAGAAATTAGTCATTTATTACAATTGAATGATAGTTTACTGATTGATAATCATAAAAAAATAAAACTGAATGAAGTTTTTTGTGCTGATTTAGAGAACAAAATATCGAAATCAGATTATTATGTTGTTTCTAATATTGACGCAGCTTTGGACAAGTTTCCACAAGATAAAATGTTGAGAATGGCAAATGAATCTGGTCTGAAAAGTTTGATTCTTTATCCATTGAAAAACGGAAAATCTCATTTAGGTATTTTAGAAATAGGCTCGAAAGAAGCTGGAGTTTTCAATCGAATTAATGCAAACCTTTTACGCGAAATCACGCCTCTTTTAGAAGAATCTATTTATCGCTATACGGTTGAGTTTGAGAATCAAATCAATGCTTATATACAAACCGAATATACGTCGTTGCATCCAAGTGTAGATTGGAAATTTAGAGAAAAAGCTCGCGAACATATATTGCATCCGGGAAACACAAAACAAAAATCGCAGATTTCTTTTCAAAATGTATATCCAATTTATGGTGAATTGGATGTGAGAAATTCATCTGTGATTCGAAATCAATGTTTAAAAAAGGATTACACGAATCAGATCAATTACTTAATTTTGATTTGTAACGAGTTATATAATCGTACAAAAAAGAATAAATTTTTGGATTATAGTGACGATTTGACTGATTTTTTGCAACGAATAGATAATGTAGATAAAATCTATTTTGAAAGTGAATTATTTGATTACATTACGTTGCATGTTCATCCTGAAATTCCCAAATATGTAAAGGATGATGAGAAATCAATTATCGAAGAATATCTAAAAAAGTTAGATTCTACAACAGGATTATTTTATGTAGAACGTAAAAAATTTGACCAAACAATTGTAATGACAAATTCACTTTTGTCGAACAAATTAGATACTTTTCAGAAAGATGCTCAAGATGTATTTCCGCATTATTACGAACGTTTCAAGACAGATGGAATTGATTATAATTTGTATGTTGGACGAAGTATTGCACCATTCAAAAAATTCTCTTATCAAAATATTCGTGAAATTAGATATTGGCAACTACAGGCGATGATTTCGATGGAGCAATCGTATAAAGAAATTCAGAAAAAAACACCGCTAAAAGTTGAGGTTGCTTCGTTGGTTTTTGCAACGAATACAACTTTAGATATTTTGTTCAAATTAGATGAGAAACGTTTTGATGTTAATGGCTACAACAATGCAAAATACGAAATAATCAAAAAAAGATTGAGTAAAGCTTTTGTGAAAGGAACAAATGAACGAATCAATTTGCCACATAAAATTTGTATTATATATACCGAAGATATTCTAAAAGAAGAATATACAAATTATATCAATTTATTAATTGATAAAAAGTTTTTGAAAAAGGATATTGAGTATTTAGAAATAGATGATTTGCAAGGTATAAGCGGTTTGTTGGCAATTAGAGTTTCGATTAATTATAAAAATAAACTCGAAAAATATACTAAAATAGAAGAATAAAGAATGGAAAAAGATGATGTATTGCTTAATATTTCGATAGATAGTACTGCCGAAAATATTTGGAAAGTTTTGACAGATGAGCAAGCGTTTAATGAATGTTTTGAAAATATAAAAATGACTTGTAATGAATGGAAAGTAGGAGAGAAGATAAAGTTTGTAACGCTAAAAAATAATGAAACGTTGGTAGATGAAGCTTTGATTACATCTATTATGGAGAATGAACGTTTGCGATATAATTATAAAAAACAAAATACAAACCATGAGATTGAAGTAATCTTTAATTTAAAATTTTCGGGTAATTTTACTTATTTATCAATTCAAGGAAAAGATTTTGCGGATGATTTTGAACGCTCACATTCAGAAAATGCTTGGATAAATATGATGCAAGCAATTAAGAAATATGTATAAAAAAAATAACCTTCAAATTTTTGAAGGTTATTTTTTTATATGTTAAAATCCGAAATTCAAACCAAAAACGATTCGCCCTGGATCTTCACCTTTAAAGTATGAAACTGTTGCGGTAATAGATTGTGCTCCGTTTATCCAAAGTCCACCACCCATAGATGAATGCCATTTATTTGAGTCTTCTCCGTTTAACCAAACTCGTCCATAATCAGCTCCAACAAAAAGACCTAATCGAAGTGGAACAACAGCTTTGAAACGTAAAGCATCAAATCGTAAATCAGATGTTTGTAAGAAAACTTTGTCTCCTGCAAAACGACCTAATCGATAACCACGTAAATCCTGATCTCCACCTAAATTAGCCATTTGATAGAATTCCATAAAATTACCCCAAACTGCTTTACCTTTTAGCATAGAAGCAACTGTTAATCTTCCATTTGCAGAAATTTTATGTGTGAAACCTAAATTAAGTTCGGTATAAAAATGATTACGTTCAAAATCTGTCAAATTAGAAATCCACTTTGCATTTGCTAAAAATGTCATGCCTAATTTTGGCAATGATTCGTTATCGTAATTTTTGAACAAATATTTAGCTCCAATTTCTCCGAAATGTTGTCCTTTGAAAACGTCTCTATTAATTGATGGGAAATCTTCGACGATACGATCTTTATTCTCTTCAATCTTTTTGTAACTATAAATTGCAGAAAAATCTAAACGACCATTGTTATTCATAATCTTGAAAATAGACGGTCCAATGCTATAACTTTCTAATCGAACACGGTTATAATCCATTCCAATTTCTTCTTGATTATTCACGGTCTCGTTTCCTAAACCAAAGAAATTTGTACTATAAGTCGGGCTCGTGTAAGCTGCATTAAGATCTAAATTCCACTTACCCAACGCTTTTGTAAACGTTCCTTTATATTTGGCATCCCAACCGCCTGTCGCAAAATAATAACTTAATTGCAAATTGTGACGTTGCGAATATGGTTTACGATCAAAACCGTTGACAGTGTAGGTTGGCGATAAACCAATTTTTATTCCGTCATCAGGATTGTAGCCAATATTAGGTAACATAGTAAAGAAATTATACATCGGTTGTTTGTAATCGTATGTATTAACCTCGTAATCGTTGACAAAATTTTTCGATGTTAAAAAGGTAGATTCTGATGCATCACTTCCGTTTGCGTAATCATATACTTTTACTTTTGCAGAACGCTTTACTTCGTATATATCGTCATCTATTCCACCAATAATACGAACTAAAATAGCGTTATTTGGCTTTCCTTCAACCTTGAATTTATCTTTTCCGTTTAATCCATATAAACGAATTTCTTTCGTTTCTTTTTTATCAAAATCTTCATCAAGAATTAAAGTTCGATCTTGTCCTGAATAGATTTTTACATTTGTTTTTCCCTTTGGTAAACGAGTGATCACAAAATCTTCATCTTCGTTTGTTCCTTTCAGAATGATTAATTTGCGAAGAACTTTATTATATTCTTCTGCAAATTTTTCTAATTTAGATTTTCGGGCAATAAGATTATTGATTACTTCTTGATCGTATTCTTGTTTTGTTTCTTCAGGAATTAATTCAAATGATTGTTTGATATAATCATCACTCAAATTATCTTGAATATATTTTGCTTCTTTTATCCATAATTCAAGATCGGATGATTCTAAAATGGCTAAATCCAATGGATAAGGTTCTCTATTGAACCATTTTACATTTTTGATGTCATCTTTATAATCTTGCATATGTCTCAAAGGAGGAATTTTCATAATTAAATGAAAGAAAAGTCCATCATAACGTGGAAATGCTTGATCTCTATCGCGTGGAATTGGTTTATAAACAGTTTGTTTATTCTCTTTGTAAACGCCCCAACGCCATTGGTCAGAATGTCGATCCCAATCTCCAACTAACATATCAAAAAGTCGTGCACGAATGTAGGCTTGCTTATCCACGACAACATCTTTGTTTTTGTGAATCGCAGCCAACATATCATCTGTGCTAACAATATCTTTTGGTTTTCCGAAAACACCGTCTTGATATCCGGACATTGGTCGTTCTTCTATCATGTATAATTCATCACCAAAATTCTCATTATATGCTTTCAAGGCTTCTTGTTTTGGAACGTAATATAATTTTGGCGTAGAATGCATAATATTGATTGGTTTCATCAAATTAGCAACTGTTAATGGATAATATGGATGATTGGTTGTATAGAAATCCATCAAAAATTTCTCTGTGAAAGAATCTTCAAATTCATCTGCAACATATTTATTTTTAAATGCTACTTGCTGAATGAATTGCGTGGCACTTTTCTTCACCGAGCGCATATTGTATTCTTCACCTTTTGCATTTGCCAATCGTAAACTTTGCGTTTGATGTCCACCACCCATTCTAACAGGGGTTAAACCTCCATTTAGTTGACTTAAATTAACAGTATTAGCAGTAATTGTTTGTCCATATGTTCGACGATAATGACGACCAAAAAAGAATTTATACGGATCAGATTTACGTGTAACGTCTAATGGATATACACTTGTTTCTTTCGTTTTTGGCATTTTTTTATCATCATAAACTTGTGCCAAATATTCCTTTTTCTTTTCTGTAATTTGTTTTGTTAATAATAATTCGATTCCATCGTCTTTAAAACCATAGAAATTAGCTTTAGAAGCGCCATTATCATATAAATCTAGTACAACAAAACCATTATCTCCGTAAGAAAAATCGTTTTTACCAACCGCTTTTGCAGATTCTTTTTTAGAACCAGAACCGCTGATAATTTGTTTGACATTGTTTTGTTGAATATATTGCAAGTTGTGATCGTGTCCAGAAACAACAATTACATTATTTCTATTTTCGATAAGTGTTGCAATACGAGAAGCCATTTCTCTGTATTTGAAATTATTAACATCTTGAGGACTAAGACCTGTTGTACTTCTTAATAAATTAATAAAAGATCCGATTACCGGTAATGGAACTTTGAAATTATCTCCTAATGGATAAAACTGTTTTTTGAAATCAAATTGTCCACCATGTGTTCCGTTCGAATATAGCGGATGATGCATTGTGATAACAGTTGTTCTGTTTTGATATTTGTTCAACTGCGATTCTAATTCTTCGAAGAAAGCTTCTCGCGATTTGATATCACATTTTTCATTTAGACCAGGATGTTTGTCCCAATCTTGCAAATACCATTCAGAATCTATCGCAATAATTCCGATACTATCATTTACATTTATTTTATCAATTGGACACGCATCTTTTGGTAAAAATGATTTTTTATTACCCAATTGTTTTTTGACTAATTTTTCTTGTTCTTTTAATCCTTTTACACCATTTCGCCAATCATGATTTCCTGGAATAAAAAGGGTTTTTCCTTTAAATTCTTTCGCTAAATCAATCTGAAATTGAAGTTTCTCTCTACTTGTTGTATATTCAGCTTTTGTAGAATCCGTTACAATTCCATTTTCGTAAACATTATCACCTAAAAAGAAAAGATAAGAAGAAGAGTCAGCTTTCGCTAATTGATTCTTTAAAATTTCTAAATTTTGTTTATTTTTTGGTTGATCAAGATCTCCTGCATCGCCTATTAAATAGATAGATTGAATTTTATTTCCTTCTACATTTTGTACTTTTTCTGTCTTAATGTTTTTCCCATATTGAGGATGTTGCGTAGCGCAAGATGTCATATAAAGGCAAGAACCTACTAAAGCCAAAAAAGGATAATTCAATTTTTTGTTGTTTAGTGTTGGTAATAATTTCATACATTTAAGCGTTAAAAACTTGTGATGAACCAATTGTTATTAAATATAGAAAACTATGTTTTCAATCTGTTCAAAGATAATCTTTCTTTAGATTTTACGTATCATAATTTTATGCATACCGTAAAAGTTGTAGAAGCAATAAAAACGTTGTCTACTGATGAGCAAATATCTACAGATTTACGAGAAAAATTATTAATAGCGGGTTGGTTTCATGATACGGGTTACACAAAAATCGTGCAAGGGCATGAAAGTGAGAGTGCAAACATTGCAAAAGAGTATTTGATTGAGCATAATTTTGACGAAAATTACATCAAAGAAGTCCAAGATTATATTTTAATCACAGCGCTAAATAATGTTCCAAAAAATATAGGTGAAGCAATTGTAAAAGATGCAGATAACTATCATTTAGGACAAACTGAATATCCTAAAATTTCTGAGTTATTACGTGATGAAATAGCTAAAATATGTCACAAAGAATTTTCTGATTATGAATGGCATGTAGAGAATAGAAATTTTTTTCTAAACATACATCATTTTTATACGGATGCCGCAAAAAAGCTTTGGCAGAAAGGAAAAGAAGAAAATTTGATCTTTACCCAAAATAAAATCAAAGAGATAGAGTTGATTGGTGATATTCCCAATAAGTATGAAATCAAGAAAAAGAAAAACGATAAGATTCAACAACCAGATCGTGGTGTTGATACACTTTTTCGTGTAACGTTGAACAATCATACTCGTTTAAGTGATATTGCTGATAGTAAAGCCAATATTTTATTGTCTGTAAACGCGATCGTGATTTCGATTGCACTTTCTACTTTGGTTCCAAAGTTAGGAAGTCCAAAGAATGAGTATTTACTTTTACCTTCAATTGTAATGCTTTTATCAAGTGTTGTTTCAATTATTTTTGCAATTTTAGCAACTAAACCAAATGTAACATACGAAAGTTTTAACGAAGAAGATGTCAAAAACAAAAAAGTGAATTTGCTTTTCTTTGGTAATTTTTATCAAATGTCACTTGAAGCCTACGATGATGCTATGCAAGAGTTGATGAAAGACAGAGATTATGTATATACTTCTTTGACAAGGGATTTGTATTATTTAGGAAAAGTTTTGGAACGAAAATATCGTTTGTTAAGCATAACCTACACAATTTTTATGATTGGAACTATTTTATCTGTTCTAACGTTTGCTTACGCGATGATCACAAATGTTGCTTAATTATTTTTTTACTTTTTCAAAAGTAAAAGCAATTTTACTTGATTCATCATTGCTAATTTCAGCTTTTAACTGATGACCAATTTTCCAATATTTGATAAGTTTAGGAAAATCATTCTCTTGATTTTCTAATGTAAACGAATTTCTATCAGAATTGATTAACTCAAAATCAGTTGTCTCTTTTTTAGTTTTGTCCAAATTAACTTTCAATATCCATTTATCATCAATCTTTGTGATAGTAAGATGTTCCTGCGAAATTGTATCATTATTTTTGATTGTAAATCCGCAACCTAAAAAAGTGTTTTTATCAACTTTTTTCCAGTTTTCATACGTTTTTCGATCAGGTTTTTCATTCGTCCTAATCCATTCTCCAACCAAAAAATCAAAACTTGGTTTATCAGCAGAAGTTTTAGTTGATTCGCAAGAATTCAGAGAAAAAATAAATAAAATTAGAAAAGTAAATTGTTTCATATTGGTGTGTTTAATAGTAAACATAATCAATTTGAAATAGTTAAAATGATAAAAACGATTTTTTCTTAAAAATTTTATTCTTTTATGTATTATTGGTTTACTTTTTGTGTAATTCGTGGCAATTAAATTAGGCAATAAACAAAAGGTACACTATTTTTGGAGTATGCGACTTTCTACAAAACAAAAGTTTTTTCAATATATTAAAAAATCATTTAATTTTTTTCAAAACTTGTTGAACTTGTTAAAATTAGTTTTATCAGAGCGACAATTTTTGTATTTATCGTGTATTTTGGTAGCTATTTCATCTGCTTTTGCAGTGATTGTGCTAAAAACTTTTGCGCACAATGTTTTTCAATTTACTATTTATATTAATAATTTAGTCAAACTGCCTTACATCAATAGTATATTACCAGTTATAGGTATTTTGTTGACGGTTTTTGTAGTGCAGAAATTTTTGGATGGTTCGATAGAAAAGGGAACTTCTCAAATCATGATTGCTGTAGCTAAAAAATCTGGAATAATGCCTAAAAAACAGATGTATGCTCAGATTTTAACGAGTTCCTTAACAGTTGGTATGGGTGGTTCGGCTGGTTTAGAATCCCCAATTACAATTACTGGAGCAGCTTTTGGTTCTAATTATGCACAATATTACAGATTCAAGTACAAAGAAAGAACATTACTATTGGCTTGTGGTGTTGCAGCTGGGATTGCGACTGCATTTAACGCGCCAATTGCAGGTGTTTTGTTCGCGATAGAAATTGTATTAGCGGATATGAGTGTTACTGCTTTTATTCCTTTATTGTTATCTTCTGCAACAGGGGCTTTAATTGCTAATTTAACTTTAAAAAGCAATATGTTATTATCCTTTCGTTATGCGTTAGGATTTGATTATCATAATGTTATTTTCTATGTTATTTTGGGTGTTTTGGCGGGGTTTGTTTCTGTTTATCATGCTCGATTATTTCGTAAAGTAGAACATTTGATAGGAAATTATTCGGATAATGTATATTGGCGAGCGATTGTTGGAGCGGGAAGTTTAGCGATATTGATTTTCTTTTTTCCAACTTTATTTGGTGAAGGTTATGAGAGTATAAAATATTTAGCAAATGATGAAGCGGGTTTTATTTTAAATAACTCTTTATTAGAGAGTTTTAGAACCAATCAATGGATAGTTTTAGGATTTGTTTTTGTCACAATTTTAATCAAATCTATTGCAACAGGTCTAACTTTAGGAAGTGGAGGAAACGGAGGAAACTTCGCGCCATCATTATTTGTTGGATCTTATCTTGGTTTTGTCGTTGCAAAATTTTTTAATTTAATCGGTTTCAAAGAAGTTCCTGTTGGTAATTTTACAGTTGTTGGAATGGCAGCTGTTTTAAGTGGATTGTTTCACGCCCCATTAACAGCAATTTTCCTAATTGCCGAAATTACGGGAGGTTATGGATTAATTATTCCCTTAATGATTGTTTCTTCGATAAGTTTTGCAATTTCAAAACGATACGACAAATATTCGATGGATATATACGCAATAGCAGAAAAAGGAATTGTTTTTACATCTGATAAAGACCGAAATTTGTTTAATAAAATTGATTTGTTTTCGATTTATATCAAGAATATCAAAACATTGACGGTTTACAATTCAATTGAAGATATAAAAGAAATTTTTTCTACTACAACACAAGATTTTATTCCAGTCCTCAATGAAGATAAATCGATTCATGGAATTATAGTTTTAGATAATATTCGATCATTTATTTTTAATGATAATATTGATAAAAGTTACTTAGAATGTATAACAGAAGCAACTTCGACATCTATTTTTACGAATGCTGCTAACGTGATGAAAATGATGGAAGCAAAAAAAATAGATTATATTTTACTCACTAAAAAAGGTAAATTTGAAGGTTATGTAACCGAAAGTTTATTATTAGAAAGTTATCGAAGTAATTTGAATAAGTTGAGAATTGAGTAGAAATATTTGAATATAATATACAAAAAAAGCCTCTTAAATAGAGGCTTTTCATTATAATTCTTTTTTCATTTCGTATTGTTTGTCGTACAATTCTAATCCCATCGATTGAATAAAATCATTTGTAGAGATTTCTCTTTCGTCAACATTAATCATTTTAATCTCTTTATTTTTCAAATCGCTGAAAAGGATGGAAGCTAAATAACGATTTCTATAATCGTGATGAACACCAAATTGATAAATACGTGTATTATTTTTGTTGATAATTTTGTAAGCAACTAAAATTCCATCTTCATAAATTCCATTTATTTGACAATCTTCGATGATATTTTTTACACTTTGAATATCATTTTTCCAAGTAGGTTTTATATCCCAAAAGTTTTCACTTGTAATCAAATCTAAATCACTAAATTCTATAATTTCATGTAATGGATTTACGACCAAAATAGGAATTCCTTTATAACTGTTTAAAGTTCTTGTTTTTTCGAAACCACAAGCTTCATAAGCGTTAATAGCAAAATCATTTTTAATATTTACTTCTAAAAATATGTTTTTTACTTGTTGTTCTTTCAATTTTGGAAAACTAAAATCTAACATTTGTTGTGTGATTTTTTTTCCACGATGTTCAGGACAAACGCCCGTTCCACCAATATAAGCTGTTTTTACTTCGTTATAATTTCTAATTCCATAAAGTAAAAAGCCAACTAATTTTCCATCAATACTAGCACCTACAGAATAATCTAGATTGATATCTTCCATTTTTAATTTTCCCTGAAATTGTTCAGTTGAAAGATTGATAGAAACGTAATAATTTTGATAAGAAAGATTATATAAGGCTGATAATTCTTCCAAATCAACATGATTTAATGAGTGTATTTCAATGTTTGTTTGCATAGCTGTAATTTGCAAAGCAAAAATAGCCCCAACATTTAAGTTTTTTCTAAAAAAAATCTTAAAAAATTAGTAAAGATTGAATTTTATTTGAACTATGTAATCCGAATTTGATAAAAATATAATTTATTTAATAATATTGACTGAATAATTATACATAAATTTTAAAAATAGTGTAGAGGATGGTAAATAGAATTAAGAAAACTTCTTTTTTTTATGATTTAACATAAGCTTATTATTGATTATGCTGAAGAAAATTCTGTAATCAATAAATTTGCATACATTTTTAAAACTAAAACTACGAGAGAAGTCTAACTTTCTCCTCATTTGTTGAAACAATTATTCTTCTCTCGATTTTTTTTGAAAAATACTCCTCGAAGAATTCAAGTAAAGTGTATTTGTTACACTAATTAAAATACCAAATTCTCAAAATTTCTTTCCAAAACTTATTTCAAAATATCTATTTCTCAAAAAATATTTAAACATATGATGAATTTAATAAAGCTTTGAAAAATTATTAAAAAATGATTAACGAACATTTGTTAGTTTTTTTCTTTTGATTATTTTAGTCGTTCAAATTATCACAAAAAAAATGAGTAAAAATTTAACAAAATTGGCTTGTCTAGCTATATTTTGCAGCTATAGCTATGTCTCTGCTCAACAGAAAACGACAGATAGTGTGGTTGTAGAAAAAGTAGAATTAATACAACCAAGAGAAAACAAAGACAAAGTTGATGTGCAGTTTTATGGATTTATCAGGAATGATATTTTTATGGATACGCGTCAAATGATTGGAGCAGGAGAGGCTTTGGTTCCGCTTTATCCAAAAGATCGTTTATCGGATGTAAACGGTGCTGATATCAATGCAGCTTCTAAATTTCACATGTTATCGATTGTTTCGAGAGCTGGTGTTAATTTGAAAGGTCCAGAATTACTTGGAGCTAAAACTTCTGGTATTTTAGAGGGAGAATTTTTTGGAGCAACAGAAGGAGGAATCAACGAGTTTCGTTTGCGTCACGCATATGTGATGTTGGATTGGGAGAAAACGCAATTAGGGATTGGACAATATTGGCATCCTTTCGTTGTGTTAGAAGCTTTGCCAAATGTTGCAAATTATGGAACTGGTGCGCCTGTTTATGCTTTAAATCGTAATCCTCAAGTTCGTTTAACGCATAAATTCACAGACAAATTTAAAGTTATTGCTGCTTTACATTCTCAACGAGATTTTACTCCAAATACAGAGCCCTTTCGAAATAGTGGAATGCCAGCGGCTCATCTTCAATTTCAATATAAATCACAAGTTTTTACTGCCGGAATTGGTGCGCAATATGAAAATTTGAAGCCAAAATTATCTTCAGGAAATCCTCCTGTTAAGTCTAATGAACGAGTTGAAAATGTTTCGTTTATGGCTTATTCTAAGTTAAATACAAAACCTTTACAAGTAACTTTCGCTGGATATTTGATGCAAGATGCGTCGTCTTTTGTACAACTTGGTGGAATTGTAGGATATCAAACAAGTCCGACGGCTGTTGAAACATATAAACCAATGAATACGCATAGTATGTGGATTGATTTGCAACAAAACTCAACAGGTAAATTTTCGTTCGGACTATTTGCAGGTTATGTTAGAAATAATGGTGTGAAAAATCCAGTAGAAGGAGCAATTGCATCAATATCTTATGGTGTAACGACAAATTGGGGCGCAATTTCGGCAACTCCAGGTACACGCACTGTAAATTATTTGTACAAAGTAGTTCCTCGTTTAGATCTTACCTTAAGCAAAGCCTTAAAATTTAGATTAGAATATGATCGAAGCACAGCGCAATGGGCAGATGCGACGATAAAAGGTACGGGAACCGAAAATAAATATTTAGCAAATAACAATAGATTTCAACTGACAACATTATTTAACTTCTAATATTACACAAAAAACATGAGTACAAATACTTTAGATACTTCGCAAACAGTAGCGAAGAAGGATAATATTTTCCAAATTATTTTAGCATCATCTGTCGGAACCTTAATCGAATGGTACGATATGTTCTTGGCAATCATCTTAGCTAGTGTATTATCAACACAATTATTTCCTAACGATGGTTCGTCGCATTTCTTAGAAACACTTGCAGTAGTGGTTTCATCATTTATGTTCCGTCCGATTGGATCATTAATTTTTGGAAGTATTGGAGATCGTATTGGTAGAAAATATTCATTCTTAGTTTCTTTAATTATGATGGGAGCAGCTACATTCTTGATTGGTTGTATTCCAACTTTTGATAGTGTAGGTTGGTTTGCTCCTGTTTTATTATTGTTTTGCCGCATTATGCAAGGACTTGCAATTAGTGGAGAATATGCAGGTGCTGTAATTTATGTAGCAGAACATGCGCCAGCAGAGAAGCGAGGATTTTACACAGGGTTTATTCAAGCAACTGTTCCAATTGGATTATTATTATGTTTAACAGTTGTTTTCTTAACACAATCATTTTTATCAGAAGAGGCTTTTGCAAGTTTCGGATGGAGGATTCCATTCTTATTTAGTGGAATATTAGTGATTTTGAGTTACTTTATTCGTCAACGCTTACATGAAAGTCCAATTTTTGAACAATTAAAAAAAGAAGGAAAAACATCTAAAACTCCAATTAAAGATGCTTTTACAACTCCAGGAAACGTAAAGTTAATGTTAAAGGCTATTTTTGGAGGAAATGCGGCGCAAAGTACAATTATGCAAACAACGTTATTCGTTACGCTTTTCTTCTTACAACGCGCAGTTAACTTACCTTACGAAACAGTTTTAATTGTTGTTTTATGTTCTACATTATTTAGTTCATTTTTCTATCAATGGTTTGGTGCATTAAGTGATAAAATTGGTCGTAAACCTGTTATGTTAGGTGGAATGATTTGTAGTTTTATCTTAATTCCATTATCATTTTTTTTGTACATGAAATTAGGAAATCCTGAAGGATTGAAAGAAGTTCATGATATTTCGAATTTAGCAGTTTTAGGAATTGTAGTTGTAAGTTTAATTACTTCAATTGCAGGAGCAGCAACATATGGTCCGCTTGGAGCTTTTATGTTAGAAATTTTCCCAACAAAGATTCGATACACTAGTATGGGATTTGCACAAAATATGGGAAATGGATTTATTGGTGGAGCAACAACTTTTGTAACGGAATTAATCAAAAGTACGATTATCGTTTCGGCTGCTATGTCGCCTTATATTGGATTAGCTTATCCATTGATATTAATCTTTATTGCGATTTTAGTGAATTATTTTACAATTCCAGAAACATACAAAACAGATTTAACAGAAGATAATTAAAATCAATAATAGACAAAATGTAAAAATCCTTCAAGTAATTCTTGAAGGATTTTTTTAGAGGAATTAAATTTCAATGCAAAAAAAATCCACTCAAACGAATGGATTTTTTTATTGTATCAGAAATATTATTTTTTCTTTTTTGTATCAACTGCTCCTGATAATTCAGATCCAGCTTTAAATTTAGCTACTGTTTTAGCAGCAATTTTAATTTCTTTTTTAGTTTGTGGGTTGATACCTGTTCTTGCAGCTCTCTCAGAAGTTGAGAAAGTACCGAATCCTACTAAAGCAACTTTGTCTCCTTTTGCTAAAGCTTTAGTTACATTTTCTGTAAATGAGTTTAAGGCTTTTTTAGCAGCTTCTTTAGAAATTCCAGCGTCAGCTGCAATCGCATCGATAAGTTCTGATTTGTTCATAGTTGTAACTTTTTAAATTAATTTATACACAAATATACTCTTTCCCTTTATTTGTGCAAGTTTCAACGCAAAAAATTTCAAGAAAAATGCAAAATTTTATGAAATCTGTGTCAAAAATCAGTAAATAAGTACTTATTTTACGAATAAGGTATCCTCGTTTTGATGTCCATTGATGAAATCTTTGGCTGTCATACGACGCTTTCCTTCCGGTTGAAGTTCTAAAATTTCGTAAACTCCTTGAGGTAGATTGATATAAAGGTTATTTTTTTGTAAAATTAATTGATAATCTTCTCCTTCAACAACAATATCCGTTTTTAGACCTGCATATATTTTTAACGATTTATAATTTTCGCCATTTCCAAAAGTTGTCCATGCACATGGATAAGGAGAAAGTCCTCTAATCTTATTGTGAATAGTATTGATTGAATCGTTCCAATCTATTTTACAATCTTCCTTAAAGATTTTTGGAGCATGTTTTAATTCTGTTGTTTCATCTTGCGGATGAGGTTTTAATGAATCATTTTCTAAACCATCCAACGTTTTCACGACTAATTTCGCACCGATATGCATCAATTCGTCATGAATTTTACCAACATTATCATTTTCTCCAATTTCTACTTTATCAGAAATTAAGATATTTCCGGTATCAATTTTTTCATCAATTAAGAAAGTTGTTACTCCAGTTTCCTGATCACCATTCATCACAGCCCAATTAATTGGTGCAGCTCCGCGATACTGAGGAAGAAGTGAACCGTGTAAATTGAATGTTCCTTTCGACGGAATTGACCAAACAACTTGTGGCAACATACGAAAAGCTACAACAACAAAAACATCAGCATTCCAGCTTTTTAATGTTTCGATAA
Organism: Empedobacter sp. UBA3475; assembly: GCF_002378465.1. NCBI lineage: Bacteria > Pseudomonadati > Bacteroidota > Flavobacteriia > Flavobacteriales > Weeksellaceae > Empedobacter > Empedobacter sp. UBA3475. Next base: position 41,949 of record NZ_DFRA01000043.1, read on the forward strand.
AAGCTTCGTCTCGTAATTTTTCTGGTTGAGCCAAAGGCAAATTATGTTCAACTGCATATTTTTTGACATCAGAAATATTCATTTTTTGTCCTCTACCAGACGGTTTATCTGGAACAGTAACAACTCCAACTATTTCGTGATGACTATTTGTATTGATTTCATTCAAAGATGTCGCCGCAAATTCGGGCGTACCCATAAAGACTACTCGCATTTTTATTCTATTAGTTTATAAGAATTGAATCCAATTGGTTGAACTCGCATTTCGTCTATCAAATATTGCAATTCTTCGACGATTTTATCTTTTGGCGAATTTATGAATTTTGAAAGGATTTCGGCTTGCGTTTTTGTACCTTCTTTCAAATATTCAATTAAATCGGTTGAATTAAAGTTTTCATTTTGTTTTTTGGATTGACAAACATCGCATTTACCACAATTTTGATCAGATTTTTGATTAAAATATCCAAATAATAAACGTTCTCTACAAATTGTATTTTGTTCGGCATAATAAGCCATAGCTTGCAAACGTTTCCAATTATTCACTTGAATTGCTTCGAAATCTTTCCACAATTTATTTTTAAACGCATTAGAATCGCGCGGAACAAGAAATCTAAATCGCGCTAAAAATCGATCCGAATAATCAATAGAACCATTTTTTGCATATTCGTGTAAGCTATTCCTAATGTCGCCAATACTCATATGCAATTCAAACGCCATTTTACTTTCCGAAATTTCTCTATTATAAGTGTAAATTCCAGGGTAATGACGTTGTAAATAATCAAAAATTCGGTTTTCATTCAAATTAATTGAATGTGGTGACGCCAAAATTTGAATGCTACTATTTTGTGAATAATTTTTTTGCTGAATGATTTCTTTCGTATTTAAAAACTCTAAAAATTGAAGAACCATTTTAAGATTTAAACCAAATTTTTCGGCAAATTTTGGAAGATCCAATTGATAATTCATTTCCGTTAATTCGCCTTCCGCTAATTGCAATTGACTAAACAAACAATTCCCAATTTTGATAAAATCTTGTTGCGAAGGTAAATTCGCTTTGAAAATATTTTCTGCTTGAATTCGATCATCAGGATTGTACAAATAAATTCCATACGATTCCTGTTCATCACGTCCAGCGCGCCCAACTTCTTGGTAATACGCTTCTATTCCTTGTGGCAAATCGATATGAAAAACGGTACGAACATTTGGTTTGTCTATTCCCATTCCAAACGCATTTGTCGAAACCATAATTCGCGAATTACTTAACATCCAATCTTGCTGTTTTTGCTCTTTTTCGTCTTTGGTTAATTTGGCGTGAAAAAAATCGGCATCAAATCCATTTTGACTTAAAAAACTTGCAATCTCGTAGGTTAATTTTCGATTTCGAACAAAAATAATACTCGAACCAGGATATTTTTTTAAATAATAAATCAAATCATTTTTCTTGTCAGCAGAAAGGAAAACATTGTACGAAAGGTTTTCTCTTTTTAAAGAAGATTTGAAAACTTCAGGATTATTTAGCTCTAATTTTTCAACAATTTCTTGCTGAATTTTCTCTGTCGCTGTTGCAGTCAAAGCTAAGATTGGAACTTTAGGAAGAATAGTTTTTAATCTTGAAATTCGATGATATGCAGGTCGAAAATCATGTCCCCATTCAGAAACGCAATGTGCTTCGTCAACAGCTAGCAAACTAATATTGATTTGTTTCAATCGCTCGACAAAAATTCTACTTTGCAAACGCTCTGGCGAAACATATAATAATTTGATTTTATTGTTTTGACAATCGTCCAAAATTTTTCCAATCGTATTTTGGTCAATTTCATTGGTAATATATGCCGTAGAAATTCCTTTGGATTGTAAATTCTGAACTTGATCTTTCATCAACGCAATAAGCGGCGAAATGACCAATGTTAATCCATCAAAAATAATCGCAGGAACTTGATAACAGATAGATTTTCCGCCACCAGTCGGCAAAATTGCTAATGTATCTTTCCCTTCCAAAACACTTGCGATGATTTCCTCTTGCGGCGTTTTGAAAGAAGGATAATTCCAATACTTAAAAAGAATTTCTTTTGGTGTCAAATTACAAAGCTTTGTTGTAAATTTAGGTAAAATCTGTGATTTATTAGAAGAATTAATCGATTATACCTTTTCTATATTTTACAAAAAGTGGAATTTCATTCATTAAAAAATACAAAAAGCCAACAAATTTGTTGACTTTTTGTATTGAAATTTATTCTGTAATCCCTTCTAACATAAATAAGAAAGCATCTTCTTTTGCATCTTCTTTCAACGATTCAAATCGGCCAGAAGCACCACCGTGTCCTGTATCCATATTTGTATCTAAAAGTAGAATGTTATTATCTGTTTTTAAATCTCTTAATTTCGCTACCCATTTTGCAGGTTCCCAATATTGTACTTGAGAATCGTGCAAACCTGTCGAAACATAAAGGTTTGGATAAGCTTTTGCTTCCACGTTATCGTATGGCGAATACGATTTCATGTAATCGTAATATTCTTTTTCGTTCGGATTTCCCCATTCATCATATTCCCCTGTTGTCAATGGAATAGAATCGTCTAACATTGTTGTCACAACATCCACAAAAGGAACTTGCGCAATTACCCCATTGAATAATGTTGGCTCGTAATTAATCACAGTTCCCATCAACAATCCACCAGCAGAACCACCCATCGCGTACAAGTGTTTTGATGAAGTATAATTTTGTTGAATCAAATATTTTGCTGCATCAATATAATCAAAAAATGTATTTTTCTTTTCTAACATTTTTCCATCTTCATACCATTCGCGACCAAGATATTGACCACCACGAATATGCGCAATCGCATAGATAAAACCTCTATCCAAAAGACTTAATCGAACCGAACTAAAATAAGGCTCGATCGTGTAACCATATGAACCATAGGCGTAAAGTAGAAGAGGGGTTTCGGCAGAAAGAGGTGTATCTTTTCGACGAACTAATGAGATTGGAACCATTTCTCCATCGCGAGCTTCTGCCCAAATACGTTCAGAAATATAATTTTCTTTATCAAAATCACCTATAACAACTTGCTCTTTTTTGATTTCGAATGTTTTATCATTCATGTTAAAATCAATCACAGAAGAAGGAGTTGTCAACGATGTATATCCGTAACGCAAAATGTCAGTATCAAAATCTGGATTTGTGCCAACATTTGCTGTATAGGTTTCTTCGTTAAATGGCAAATAATAATCAGTTGAATTATCCCATGCTTTGATATTCATCTGCAATAAACCATTTGTGCGCTCTTCGATAACCAAATAATTCTTGAAAATTTCGAAACCTTCAATCAATGTTTCTTCGCGATGAGGAATTACATCAATCCAATTTTCTTGTTCTGTTTTTTCGACAGAAGTTTTCATTAATTTGAAGTTAAAAGCATCATCTTTATTGGTTTGAATATAAAATGAATCACCAAAATGTTCGATTGAATATTCTAAATCACGTTCTCTTTTTTGAAAGATTTTAAACTCAGCATCTGGTTGATTAGAAGGAATATATCTAAACTCGTCAGAAACAGTACTTGAAGATCCAATAATGATGTAATCTCTTGATTTTGATTTGTAAACAAACGCATTGAACGTATCATCTACTTCTTCAAAAACTAAAATATCATCTTCTTGTTTTGTACCTAATTTGTGTTTCCAAATTTGATAAGCACGCAATGTTTCATCTTTTCTTGTATAAAACAAGGTTTTATTATCAGCGGCCCAAACAGAACCTCCAGTTGTATTCTCTATTTTATCAGAAAGAATTTCTCCAGTTGTTAAATCTTTGATTTGAATCGTATAAATTCTTCGCGAAACATTGTCAACCCCAAAGGAAACCAATTGATTATTTGGTGCCATCGAAATTCCACCCAATTGATAGTACGAATGACCTTCAGCCATTGTGTTGACATCAAAAAGAATTTCATCTGGATTCTCTAAACTATCTTTTCGACGTTTGTGAATTGGATATTCTTTTCCTTTTTGATATTCCGTCAAATACCAATAACCATTCAATTTGTACGGAACAGACGAATCATCTTCTTTGATTCGCGCTTTCATTTCCTCAAAAAGTTTGGTTTGTAAAGCTTCTGTTGGTTGTAGAATAGCTTTTGTGTATTCGTTTTCTTGGTTCAAATAATTGATAACTTCAGAGTTTTCACGATCATTCAACCAATAATAATTATCGATGCGGATATCTCCGTGTTTTTCTAATTTTTGTTCTATTTTTTTCGCAATAGGTGCTTGCATTTTCTAAAATTTAAGGTGCAAATGTACTATAAAAACTTACTTTGAATAAGTTGTAGTTGACCAAGATTTATCACCTGTTTTATATTCGATGATGATATTATTTTCGTTCAAATAGCCAATTGTTTGGTAATTTCCGTTTTGAGAAATCACTGTCACATGGAAAATATTTTGTTGAGCAGCTGGATAAAATTGTGCAATAACTTGTGAATTTTCTTGATCTATTAAGACAAATTCGTTGTTATTTGTACTTGCTGTAGTGTAATTTTTTCCGTTTGATTTGTAGACGTTTTTGTTTTCTACAGTTTTATTTGACACTTGCGTAACGACTTTATTCGTTGTTTCTTTAACGGTTGTAGTTGTTGTATTTTCTGTTTTAGTTATAGGTAAATCTTTCGCATTTTGTTTTCCAACCTGATTCATAGCAAATGTTAAGGCTTCTTGATAACCTTTTGTAAAATCTTTTTCCTTTGACGAACCTTCATAAGTTGAAATCACATTATTATTACAGTCTGTAAACGTTACTTTTAATTTATTTTTAAAAGCAACAGAAGTATTTTCAATATTTGCTTTTGTAGCTAAACAAGGATTGATTTGCACATCTAACGGAATAGAATTTTCATTTACTATTTCATATTCTTTTTTTCTCAAAGCAGTTTTCAATCCTGTATTCAATTGATAATCTTCTTTTACGAAATCTTTAAATAGTTGAGGAATGATAACATATTTGTAATCAGCTACATTTTGTGCTTGTAATGACGATAAAGCAATAAGAAATAAACTTGATAATATAATTTTCATAGCAAGATTATTTAGCCGATAATTTAACTTCTTTCCAACTATTATTTTCAGAAACCTCATAGGAAATCGTATTTCCACTGATGTATCCTACCGAAAAATAATTCGAATTTCCTTTTGTAACAATTACTCTGTAAATTCCATTTTTTAGGGTCGGTTCAAATTTTGCAACAACTTGATTTCCATTTTCGGACATCAACATAAAACCACCATTTTGTAGTTCAATTTTTTGATAAGTAGTTGTTCCATCTGTCAATAAATTCGTAGCAGTGACCTGATTTCCTTTTGGTTCTGGCATATATGCAGCTGTTGTTTCTGTTTGGGGTTTTTCTAATTTCACCATTGGAACGGAGGCCTTTGCATTTTGAGATTTCAAAGGATTTAAAGCTAATTTTATTGCTTCTTGGTAACCTTTGTCATATTCTTTAATCTTAGAAGTTCCTTCAAATTTTTCAATATTTTTATTAGAACAATCTGTAAAACTTACCTCTAATTTATTATTCAAAAAACTTTTAACTTTTAAAATATCCGCATTCAAAGCTAAACAAGGATTTTGCACAACTTCTTGTGGCCAAGCAGATTTATCAGAAGGTAAAACTTCGTATTTTTTCTGCGTCAAAATATATCTTAATCGATTATTTAATTGATATTCATCTTTATCAAAACTAGAAAATTTTTCAGGAATATTGATGTACTTATAATCACTTGTTTCTTGTGCATTTATCGTAGAAAAACTACATAAAAGTATAGCAGCTATTAAATTTTTCATTTAAAAAGTTATTTGTATCAAATATAAAAAAATAGAATTGTTTTAACCTAAATATATTTGTTATGCTGAATTTTTCATTCCAAACTAGTTAATAAAATTGAATCATTTAAAATAATATTATTTGTAAGAAATGATTTATAGATCTGATTATAAATGATTAACTTTATTTAAATTAAAATCATAAAATTATGTCAAGTTTAAAAGATAAAGTTGCGATTGTAACTGGTGCTAGTTCTGGAATTGGAAAAGCTGTTGCTGAATTATATGCCAAAGAAGGAGCAAAAGTTGTCGTTTCGGATATTAATGAAGAAGGCGGAAATGAAGTGGTGGAAATCATCAAAAAGAATGGAGGAGAAGCGATATTTTTTAAAGCGGATACTTCATTGCCAGAAGATAATGAAGCGTTAGTAAATAAAACACTTGAAGTTTATGGAAAACTTGATATTGCTTGTAACAATGCTGGAATTGGAGGTCCTGCTGAGATGACAGAAAATTATCCGTTAGATGGTTGGAAAAAAGTAATAGATATTAATTTTAATGGTGTTTTTTACGGATGTAAATATCAATTGCAAGCAATGGAAAAAAATGGAGGAGGTTCTATTGTTAATATGGCTTCTATTCATGGGACTGTTGCTGCGCCAATGAGTTCGGCTTATACTTCTGCAAAGCATGGAGTTGTAGGTTTGACGAAAAATATTGGTGCAGAATATGGACCAAAAAATATAAGATGTAATGCAGTTGGGCCAGGTTATATTATGACGCCTTTATTATCGAATAATTTGAGTGCAGATCATTTAGAATTGCTTGTTACAAAACATCCAATGGGTCGTTTGGGGCAGCCAGAAGAAGTTGCAGAATTAGTTTTATTCTTAAGTTCGGACAAAGCATCCTTTATGACAGGAGGTTATTACCTTGTTGATGGTGGATATACAGCGGTTTAAAATATTTTTGATCGAATCTTTAAGATTAAATGGTTTTCTATAATTTAATCCTTAATTTTGCCTGAACGAAATACAAACAAACAATGAAATTTTTTATCGATACAGCTAACTTAGCTGACATTAAAGAAGCCCAAGATTTAGGAGTTTTAGATGGTGTAACAACAAATCCATCTTTAATGGCAAAAGAAGGAATTACAGGTCAAGAAAATATTTTGAATCACTATAAAGCAATTTGCGAATTAGTTGACGGAGATGTTTCTGCTGAGGTAATTTCTACTGATTTCGAAGGAATGGTAAAAGAAGGAGAAGCTTTAGCAGCTTTAAATCCTCAAATCGTAGTTAAAATTCCTATGACGAAAGATGGTGTAAAAGCGTGTAAATACTTTTCTACAAAAGGAATTAGAACTAACGTAACTTTAGTTTTCTCTGTAGGACAAGCATTATTAGCTGCAAAAGCTGGTGCAACTTACGTTTCTCCATTTATCGGACGTTTAGACGATATTTCGACAGATGGTTTAAACTTAATCGAAGAAATTCGTTTGGTTTATGATAACTATTTGTACGAAACTCAAATTTTAGCTGCTTCAGTTCGTAATACAATGCATATTGTTAATTGTGCAAAAATTGGTGCTGATGTTATGACAGGACCTTTATCATCAATCTTAGGATTGTTAAAACACCCATTAACAGATTCTGGATTAGCACAATTCTTAGCTGATTACGCTAAAGGAAATCAATAAATTGAATAGAATTTTCTATATATGAGTCGCTTAATTTTAAGCGACTTTTTTTATGAATTTATATTAATGAAAAGCTTTTAATTATCAAGTTGATAAAAATAGTGTTAATAAATAAAAAAAGATGTTTTATTATGAATAATATAAAATTATTAATTGTAAATTGATAAAAGTATTAGAAACTAAAATATTTTTTATTAGTATGTTAAAAACATTTATTTTATTATCAGTCACGCTTGGTATCCCTTTTTTATTAATCATGTTTCTTTATGGAAGCACATTTTTTAAGAAAAATATCAATAATGACTAATAATTTTTTCCATTTACTAAATTAAAAAATCCTTCACTTGTATGAGCGAAGGATTTTTTTATGATGGTTTGATTAATGATTATTTTATTACAACTCTTTTGTTGATTTCCATTTGTTTTCCAACAACTTTGATGATATAAATACCTGGGTTTTTGAAATTAACTTCAACTTCTTTTTGATTTGACGAATTTGAAACTTCATTAATTAATTGTCCATTGAAATTAAAAACAGAAACTTTCTGAATTGATTTCGAATTATTTTCAAGTTTAACTTTAATCGAACGATTTGTTACATTGTAAACTGAAACATCATCACGCTTTTGATATTCGAAATCTCCAGTTCCTAAATTTGAACCCCAAATTTTTTCTGCATATTCAGGATGATCAATAAATGGGTTTCTGTTTTTTTGGTATCTGTAGACTAAATTATTAATATCTTTTTCACGATCAGAAACAGGATCATTTAAATGCCAAGTCATTAATATTTTCAAGAAAGTGTCTGTAAAAACTTTATCTTTTGTTTTATTAAACATAGCATAAGACCAACTCTGAATACCATTTTCTTGATAACGAGTAGCAAAATAAAAATAAGCACGAGCTATATCACCTTTAAACTCATCAATTGGTTCGAAAACTGTTCCAGAAAATCCCGCAGAGTATCCAGAGTTTTTATTACTTCCTAATTTAGAGCCATTTAAAGAAGTGTATGTTGCACTTTCAACAACTCCATAAGGAAAATTATCTCTTTTATTATTAACATAACCATCAGTTGGCCAGATATGGAATGCATCTGCAACCATAGGAGAGTTTTTATTAAAAACACTTTGAGGAATAATATGCTCTCTGTTGTAGCAGTCTCCTTCATTTTTATAACCAGAACTGCCACATTGATCTGAAGATTTTATAAAATTATAAGGATCAATTTTTTTCGGTATCTCTGAATAAATATCATAAATAGAATTATCTTTTTCATCATATTTATCTAAAAAACCATTATCAGAATCTGTTCTATTATAAAGTGTCCATAATCCGCCATATGTTAAATCTGTATGGTTTTTTATTATTTCATATAGCTGTGTTTTTAAGGTAAAGCTGCTACCAGTTGCAGTGTCGTAATAGTTACTTGGTGCTTGCGCTGACGCTAAAACACTTACTGTAAATATAGATAAAGAACATAAAATTTTTTTCATAAACAATTTAGCTAAAAAAAGCTGTGATTTCCACAGCTTGTACTTTGTATAAATTTATGAAATTTAAAGTTTACTAATTGTTAAATTATTTACTGTAATTTTGATAAATCACCAATGAATCTTGAATTTGTTTATTTAATAATTTGTATAAGTCAGGTTGATTTAAAGAAACTCCAGCTATCGATTTCAATTTTTTCTGAAAATTCTTAGAACCTAACAAAAATTTTGCTCGATAAGAATCTTTATTCATGACTTTTTTGGCTTGTAAATCTTTAAAATCTTTTCTAATTTTTCGTGCATATAATTCAGACAAGTCAAATTGCAACTGCATTTCTTTTAAAATTTCTGTATGTTGCATAGATAGCCACGAATTACTTTCATCAAATTTATTGGTAACCCAAAGTTCAGGAAGTTCTCCTGTAGATTCTGCAATTTGCCAACCTAATTTTGAATCTAAAAATCCTTGAGGAACCTTTGTTTGAATAGGTTTCTTTTTGAAGTTTTTGTAATTAAGCTTCATATCTTTTTTCCATTCAATTACAGATTGAGCTTGAAGAGAATGATAACAGAAAAGAGTAATTATAAAAAAGAATATTGATTTATTCATCAGATAATCAGGGTGTTGATTTTAAATGTTTTCTAACAAATCAAGTCTCATCCCATGAGAACCTTTTATCAAAATATTTTGAGTTTTGATTGGATTTTCTTTCAAACATTCTTCAAAGGCAACACGGTTTTCAAATTTTTGTACTTTTGGATTATTCGTAATTGTTTCACCAAAATTATGTCCTAGAATAAAAATTTGATCAAAATCTAAACTTTCAGCTAAATCTAAAATACGTTGATGCTCAGATTTTGATTCTTCTCCAAGCTCGAACATATCACCAATAATAACTGTTTTAGAACCTTCAAATTTTGCAAAATTATTTAACGAAGCTTCCATACTACTTGGGTTTGCGTTGTAAGCATCCATCACAATTTTGTAATTTTCTTTATTGATAATTTGTGAACGATTATTTGATGGAAAATAATTTTCGATTCCTTGTTGAATAGTTTTAGCATTAATCCCGAAATGTTGTCCAATTGCAATTGCACACGAAATATTGCTAAAATTATAGTTTCCTGTTAAATGAGATTGAATTTTTAAATCTTGGTATTTAACCGCCAAATATTCAGTTTCATTTTCTATCAATTCGATTTGAACATCTGCATTATGTTGATCAGAAAATGTAATTCGATTAATATCTTCAGTTTTTTCAACTTGAATTGGATCATTAAAATTGACAAAAGCAGTTCTGTTATTTGCTCTCAAAAAATCATACAATTCAGATTTTCCTTTAATCACACCTTCAATTCCTCTGAAACCTTCTAAATGTGCTTTACCAAAATTGGTGATATACCCATAATCTGGTTGAGAAATTGAAGCTAATAACTCGATTTCTTTTTGATGATTAGCACCCATTTCTATCACGGCAATTTCTGTGTTTTCTGGAATAGAAAGAATTGTCAAAGGAACTCCGATGTGATTATTCAGATTTCCGAAAGTATAATGCGTTTTGAATTTCTCTTTTAAAACAGCTGAAATCAATTCTTTTGTCGTTGTTTTACCATTGGAACCAGTCAATCCAATAAATGGTATTTTAAGATAATTACGATAAGTTTTCGCTAAATCTTGTAGAGCTTCTAAAGCATCACTAACCAAAAAAATATTTTGAGATGTATTTTCAAATTCTTTTTCGTCAACAATTGCCATTGCAGCTCCTTGATTGATTGCTTTTTGAGCGAAAGTATTTCCGTTGAAATTAGCTCCTTTTAAAGCAAAAAAGATACAATTTTGTGAGATGTTGCGTGTATCAGTCGTAACGATTTTCGATTTAAGAAATTTTTCGAATATTTCTGTTGTATTCATGTTATCTAAATAAAATAGATGAGATTCTGTTTTAAAAAAAATAGAAAGAAATTATTCTTTTTATTTCGTACAAATATAAAATTTTATGATTCTATTTTTGACATTTAACGAAGTAATTTACGATAATTGCAAATAAATTAGATGAGATTAATCTTGGTAGCACAAGTTTCTCTATTTTATTTATTATATTAAAAAAATATCTCTAGGACTTTGATAAAAGTATGAAAATAAAAGAAATTACCATTAACGAATTAGAAACTGAACGATTGATTCTTGTTCCTTTTACGATTGATATTTGTGAAAATATGCTGTATAATGATTTTAATATGTTGTATGACAAAGGTTTTGTAAAAAGCAAAGACTGGCCGGATAAAGATATGATGGATACAGTGCCTAAAATTATTCAGAAATTATTAATTCATAATTACGTGACAGGCTTCGAATCCTGGATGATTATAAGAAAGGATACGAAAGAAATAATAGGTGATGTAGGATTTAAAGGGTATAATGCGGAGGAACAAAGTGTAGACATTGGTTATGGAATCATCCGTAAAGAAAGAAGAAAAGGATTTGCAGAAGAGGCGTGTAGAGGTCTTATAAAATGGGCATTTTCTCAAGAAATAGTAAAAGAAATAACAGCCAAATCTTTTTCAGATAATGTCAAATCGATTAATTTATTGAAAAAGCTTGGTTTTGAAAAGATTTTTGAATACAAAGAATTTGTGTATTGGTCATTGATCCAATCTTGAGAACAGAAAGAATTTAATTAACAAATAAAAACTCGATACTATAGTACCGAGTTTTTTTTTATTAAGAAAGATTTTTATCCTCTACGTTTACGTTTTGATTCGAAACTACCAGAGTATTCTTGTGCCACACGGAAACCAATCCAGTTTGTTGCACTTGCTTGGTGTAAGTAACGTCTTTGTCCTGGATCTATCCAGTAAATTGGGTCTTTCCAAGAACCACCTTTTACAACACGTGTTTCATCAGAGATGTCAGAAGTACGTTTAGAAGAATCTTTTTCTAAGATTACTCGACCTTTTTCATCTACTCTAAATTTACGTTGAGGAGCGTTGTACATATCTTCTGTCGCTTTATCAGCAGATTTACCTTCCTCAGTACGTGGTGATAAAGAAGAATTAGGGTCACCATCACGATAATTTGTTAAATCGTATTCTGTTTGCTTTTTGTAAGCACCAGGTAATCCTTTGTAAACTAAACGTCCGTTGTCTAATGTATCATATTCAACATTTGTTTCGTCATATTTTTCAAAACCACCTGCGCCGTTGTTAATTTTTGTTTTTAAAATATTTCCACGGTAGTAGTTGAAATCATTTGCTTCTTCGTCAATAATTGGACGATAAACATCAGAAACCCATTCAGCAACGTTTCCTAACATTCCGTAAAGACCAAAATCATTAGAAGGATATTTACGCACATCACTTGTAATTGCAGAACCATCGTTACCAAATCCTCCAATACCAGAGTAATCTCCACGTCCTTGTTTGAAGTTATCTAAATATTGTCCTCTTTGAGCACCTTTTGTAACTCTCAAGTTATTTTGAGCAACATCTTTTCCTTTGTATTCGTTGTATTCACGATTTCCAGGTAAAGCTAATGCAGCATATTCCCATTCAGCTTCTGTAGGTAAACGGAAAGGTTGCACTTCATCTGAACCAGTTGCACGATTTGCTTTTAAGATACGTGTATTTTGCGTTTTAATTTGATTCGCTTTCATAATTTTAGTCGAATCAATCGCTTCGTTTACATTTGTGTCGCCTAACTTATATTGTTCAGCACTAAATGTTTTATTTCCGTAATTATACTCCTCGTTATTGTAATAATCTTTTGATAAGATTCCTTTGTTCATTAAAGATTTTTCAAGAGCACGGTCTGTTAACCAATCACAATAGTTAACGGCTTGTAACCAAGAAATACCAACTACTGGGTAATAGCTGAATTCTGGAGAAAATAAATAATTTTCTGTAGAGAAATCATCACGAGATAATTGATTGTTAAAAACCGTTTCATCTGGTAATGCTCCATTATAAATATCCTTGTATTGCGTGTCTTCTGGTGGGAAAACAACTTTCAACCAAGTTAAGTATTCTTTGTATTCGTAGTTTGTAACCTCAGTTTCACCAATGAAGAAAGATTTTACTTGCATACGAACAGGAGAATTATTCCAATCGTGTAACACGTCATCTTTCGTAATTCCCATCGTAAAAGATCCACCTTCGATGAAAACCATTCCAGGCCAAGCTTTGATGTTTTCTTTCTTTTTACCTGAAAAAAACCAACCTTTACTATCGTTTGGTTTCCATCCTGTACGACTTGTGAAATTTTTTGTCCCACCTCCTTTTTTCTTTCCTGAACTGCTTGCGCAACCCATGAATACACTCATAGTAACAGCTGCAAGGGCAAGAGAAAAAATACGTCCTTTATTCATTTTCATAGAATATTTCTGGTTTTCGAAAATTAAATTTAATGCAAATAAAAGCATTTGACATTAATCTTACAACGAAAAAATGCTTTATTTCTTGTATCAAACGTAAGAATTATTTTTTTATTTTACGATTGAAAATATATTTGTCAAAATAGCGTTATTCAGACATGAAGAAATATTTTATTTTAGTTGCAACCTTGCTTCAATTTCCTCAATTGTTTAGTCAAAATTACAAAATAAATTGGGAGAATAATCAAACAATTTCTTTGACGAATGGAAATAAAGTGAATGTTCCTTATTTTTCGAACCAAGATCATTATTCGTTGGGAGGTTATTTTCTTCCAGAATTTACGGTGGAATTAAACTCAACAAATAAGGAAGTTGAGTTAACGAACGTGCAATACAGAGAAGTTCAGAACGAATTAATTGATTTGGACACTTCTTCTATTTCGGATAAAATTAATTTTTCTTCATACAATATTATCGATAAAAATGGTCAGCAAAAATTAATTGTTAAAGTTGTGCCATTTGTCAAACAAAATAATAAAATTTTAAAAATAGAATCTTTTTCAATTGTTCCGAAATCAGCGCAATCTCGAAAAATATCTTCTCGAAAATTAATTGATAATTCGACTACAAGTGTTTTGAAAACGGGAGATTGGTACAAAATAAAAATCTCGAAAGATGGAGTTTTTAAATTAGATAAAAGTTTCTTTACTAAAAATGGAATTCCGACCAATTTTAACCCAAAATCGCTAAAAATCTATGGAAATGGAGAAGGGCGTTTGATGGAGAATTTAACGGAAGATAGAACTGGAGCTTTGAATGAAATTCCAATAAAATTTGTTGGAGGTGAAGATGGAAGTTTTGATAGTAATGATTACGCGTTGTTTTATGCGAAAGGTCCGCATCAGTGGTACAGAAATAATACGACAACGTTGAAAGATGCAAAAGTTCGCTATAATTTGTATGATGATTTTGCTTATTATTTTATCAGTTTTAATGGAGAAGATGGCAAAAGAGTAGGAGAACAGGCGCTTACAGCAAATCCTGTAAAAACTTTTTCTACTTTTGATAATTTACAATTTCATGAAAAAGATTCGATTAACTTAAATGGTCTTGGGCAAATTTGGGTTGGAGAAAATATTGGTTTAAATGGAGGTTTCAAGAAAACGTTCAAAGCGAATGCTGTAAACGGTGGAGAAGCATATTTGCGTTATGCAGTGGTTGGAAAAAATGCAAACAGTACATCTTATAATGTTAATGTAAATGGACAAACTTTTACTCATTCTTTAGGAAACTCTTTATTTGATAGAAATATTCAAGATAAAACAGTTTCATTAGGTTCAAATTCTATCGATATTGCGGTTTCTTCTAGCGGGACCAATCCTTCTGGATTAGCTTATTTGGATTATTTACAATTGCGTTTCAAAGATGGTTTAACATATAGCAATGAGCAGTTTACATTTCAGTTTTTAGAAGATATTAATAATGGAAGTGTGAATGCTTTTTCATTGAATAATGCAGCAAATGTTTCTGTTTGGAATGTTTCTGATATTCATTCAATTTCTTCAATTGTTCCGCAAAGTAATTTGTATAAATTTAGCACAAATCATCTGAATCAGTTTGTCGCTTTCAAGGATGAAAATGCTTTTACAGATGCAAAATATGTAGGGAAAGTAGCGAATCAAGATATTCGTAGTTTAACTGATATTAATTATATAATTGTCACGCATCCAAAATATTTAGATCAAGCTACTCGCTTGGCGAATTTTAGAAAAGAGCATGATAAGATAAATGTAGGTGTTGTAACAACGGAACAAGTTTATAATGATTTTTCATCTGGAAGCCAAGATCCAATTGCGATTCGTGATTTTTTAAAGTTCTTAAAGGATAATCAAAGGCCAAACTTAGAATACGCAGTATTATTTGGTGCAACAACTTACGATCCTAAGAATCGAATAAAAGATTTTACGAATTACATTCCAACGTTTACAGACGAACCTTCAACAAATATAAAAGAAGCTATTGCAACAGATGATTATTTTGCAATGTTAAATGATGAAGTAGAAATATTACCGAATAATGTTGATGGTGTTTATAAATATGATGCTCGCTGGTTTGATATAGCTGTTGGTCGAATTCCTGCTTCAAATTCTACAGAAGCGAAAGTTTTAGTAGATAAAATCATTTCTTATTATGATAAAGTTCAAGGAAAAGGAACTTCATATGGAGATTGGCGTACAAAAGTTGTTGCAGTTACAGATAACGATGATAATGTTAATACTCCAAATTTTGACGTTTCTATTGATGGTGAGTTTACTAAACCAGAAAATCAAATTTACACGGTTAATAAAATATATACAGGTGCTCATCAACCCGAAGGTACATCGGCAGGTGTTCGCTATCCAACGGTTAATCAGGCGATATTAAATGGAATTGAATTAGGCTCTAACTTCTTGATGTATTATGGACATGGAGGTCCACGAAGTTGGGCACAAGAACGTATTATAACGGCAGAAGAGTTGACTAACTTATCTAATTTTAGTGCTGCTTATTCGCGATTACCTATTGTATGTACTGTTACTTGTGATTTTACGATTTGGGATTTACCACAATATAATTCAGCAGGTGAAATGATGTTGAAAAACTTAAATGGAGGTGCGTTAGCAATGATAACAACAAATAGGCCAATTGGAGTTGATTATGGTGATACGATGAATCAGTATTTAATTCAAGAATTTTTCAAAAAGGATGGTTTAGAAAATCAAACGATAGGAAAAGCGCTAAATCAAGCTAAAGTTAGTTATTCTCCTTCTCATGGTAATCACAAAAGTGTTAGTATTTTGGGAGATCCTATGTTAGCTATTCATCGTCCGCAACAAGAGATTAAAATTTTAAGCATCGAAAATAAAAAAGGTGTAGATATTTTAGGAGGAGGAAAATTACAAGCCTTAGATTTTGTAACGATTAAAGGAGAGGTCAATCAACTTACTTCAACTTCTATTGACAATACTTTTTCAGGAAAAATAGCGGTAAGCCTTTTTGAGAAAGAGGAAATAAAAACGTTGTTAAGTGAATCTACTCATAATGGTGAAACATTCAAAACAGAAAATAAAACGATTTATAAAGGAACTGGAAAAGTAGAAAATGGAAAATTTACGATTCAATTTTATGTGCCGAAAGATATTAATTACGAATTAGGAGATCGAAAATTAAAATTTTATGCTTGGGACGAAAAAGATGGAAAAGACGCCTCTACTTTAGAAACAGTTTCTATGGAAGGAATCAATGATGAAGTTCTTAATGATGATTGTTCAGTATCTCAAGATAATTGTCCACAAGGCAAATTATACATGAACAATTTAAATTTTGCCAATGGAGGAATTACAGATCGTTCGCCTTATTTGGTTGGTTGTTTGACAGATAATACAGGAATTAATGCAACAGGATCGAGTATTGGGCATGATATTGTAGCAACAATAGATGGTAAAGTTCAAGACGCATATGTGTTAAACGAATATTATGATGGAGGTGATGCAAATCCTTGTATCAATAAAGATTTCGAAGATTATCAGAAAGGTCAAGTTATGTATCAATTAAAAAATTTAGAACTTGGTCAACATACCGTAAATCTTAAATTTTGGGACATCAACAATAATTCGAATACTGCAACGTTAGACTTTGTAGTAATGGAAAATGGAACGGGTCAATTGCATATTGATAAATTACTAAATTGGCCTAATCCATTTACAAAGAATACCTTTTTCCATTTCGAACATAATTGTGATTCTGAGTTAGATGTAATGGTTCAGATTTTTACCATTTCGGGTAAATTAGTCAAAACACTACGTCAAACCGTTTCTGCAGAACCTTTCCGAGAAGGATATCGTACAGGAAAATATGCGATAGAATGGGATGGTTTGGATGATTTTGGAGACAAAATAGGAAAAGGTGTTTATATTTACAAAGTCAATGTAAAAGGTGTTGACGATACCGTATGTAAAGGTTCAGCAGCAGCAGTTGAAAAATTAGTTATTTTAAAATAATAGAAAAATAAAAATATAATCAATATAACACGAATGAAAAAAATTACCACAAGCTTATTGATTTTAGCATCAGGATTTACTTTTGCTCAATCATTTGACAATCTACCTGATGCAGAAAACGCATTAAAAGAAGAATTAAAATTACCGAATCCAATTTTAACAGGAGCTCCTTTCTTAAGAATCTCTCCAGATGCTCGAGCAGGAGGTTTAGGAGATCAAGGGGTAGCAACTTCTGCGGATAATTATTCACAATATTGGAATGCTGCTAAATTTGCTTTTGCACCAGATTACTCTGGAGTAGCGTTCACTTATACACCGTATATGAGTTCGTTGACAAATGATGTTTTCTTATTAAATGCCTCTTACTATACATTTTTAGGTCAAGATGAACGCAGTACATTAGGTGCAAGTATCTACTATTTTAATATGGGGGAGATAGATCTGAATGAATTAGTAGGCGATGATGTGGTACCTACAGGTATGGCAAAACCAAATGAATTCTCTATTGACTTATCGTATGGTTTACGTTTAACAGATAATTATTCGATGGCAGTTACAGGTCGTTTTATTCGTTCAGACTTAAATAATGGAGTAAATGATGCTACAGTTCAAGCAGCTAATACTTTCGCGGTAGATTTAGCTGGTTATTACCAATCAGAAACAATGGATACAAATAATTTTGAAGGTAAATTACGTGGAGGTTTCCAAATTTCTAATATTGGACCAAAATTAGATTATTCAAATTCAGAAAAGAATGCATCTTATTTACCAACAACATTACGTTTAGGAGTTGGGTATGATTTCAAATTTGATGATTACAATAAAGTAGGTATCACAACAGAGTTTTCTAAATTATTAGTACCAACACCGGATGTAAGAATTGAAGAAATTACAGATAACAAAGGAAACACTAGATATAATATCGTAAGAGATATCCCAAATAAAGGTGTAATGGAAGGTATCTTTAGTTCTTTTGGTGATGCACCAGGAGGAGGAAGCGAAGAATTAAAAGAAATTACGTATTCAGTTGGTGCAGAGTATTCTTACAACGATGCGTTGTTTATCCGTGCAGGTTATTTCCATGAAAGCCCAATGAAAGGAGATCGTCAGCATTTAACATTAGGTTTAGGGCTTAAATACAATGCTTTTGCATTTAATGCTTCTTACTTAATTCCAATGTCAAATACAAATAATGCTTTAGAAAATACATTACGTTTTGGTATTGCGTGGAACTTTGGAGGAGAAACTCAAAACAGTTACGATTATTAAAATCGTTAATATAAAGTTATAAAAGAGGTTAGCTATTGGCTAACCTTTTTTTATTTGTTAACTTAAATCAAGTTTTAAAGGCAGGATTAAAACGAACTTTACATGAAATAAAAACGTATACTATATGTCTAATGTTGGATTAATTTTAGAAGAGAAAGCGGCTGATATTGGCAACTTTTTAGTGGGTAGATTATTGCCTTTTCGTCAGAAAAGACATGTCGGGCCATTTGTATTTATCGACCATATGGGACCAACAAAGCTGAAAGATTATCAAAATCTTGATGTAGGTCCACATCCGCATATTGGTTTGTCTACTTTGACGTATTTGTTCGAAGGTGCAATTATGCATCGCGATAGTTTGGGAACTGAATTAGAAATTAAGCCTGGAGCTGTGAATTGGATGACTGCAGGTAAAGGTGTTGTGCATTCTGAACGAACTCCCGAATATTTACGAACAACTGAAAAAACATTGCATGGTTTACAAATTTGGGTGGCTTTGCCAAAAGAATTTGAAAATATGGAGCCAAGTTTTGTTCACGTTGAAGCAGATAAATTACCAAATTGGTCAGACAAAAATGCAGATTATAGATTGATTGCTGGTAAGTTTGGTGAACATACTTCTGGCGTGCCTGTTTATTCTCCTTTATATTTTATTGAGATTAAAGCTAAAAATGATTTCAAAGTTTCTTTAGGTAAAGATTTGTATGGAGAATCTGCTTTGTATGTATTAGAAGGTTCTATCAAAGATGGAGGAGAGACATACGGAACAAAACAATTATTAGTTGCGAAAGAAGCTACTTTGTGTGAGTTCGAAATTACGGCTGGTTCTACCGTTTATATTTTTGGAGGAGAAGAATTACCGGAAGAACATTTTATCTTTTGGAATTTTGTAAGTTCTTCAAGAGAAACGATTGAAACGGCGAAGGAAAATTGGATTAATCATCGTTTTCCTAAAGTTCCTGGAGATGACGATTACGTTCCGATTCCGCAAGTTCAACAAAAATCTAAAATAAAAGAAAACGAAAAATAAATTGATAATGAGTGATATTAATGTAACATCAACTTCGACAGATAAAAATTATATTTCGAATATTAAAGCTGGGAAACACGAATTTAATGTAGATGAACCTTTAGATAAAGGAGGTTTGGATACAGCTGCAAAACCAAGCGAATTATTGGGAGCTGCATTGGCTTCTTGTACTTCGATTACATTGCAAATGTATATGAATCACAAAGAATTTGCTTACAAAAAAGTTGAGGTAGATGTCAATTTTGATATGATTACAACTGAGCCAATTACTTTTCAACGTCATGTCATTATAGAAGGTGATTTTGATGAGAAACAACAAACAAGATTATTGAAAGTTGCAAATTCTTGTCCTGTACACAAAGTGTTAGAAAAAGGTCACGAAATAGAAACAACGATAGAGTTTATTTAATAAAAAAATCCACTTCATCTGAAGTGGATTTTTTTATCTTAATATTTTATCTAGCTAATCCTGGTAGGGTATCCAGAAATTCCTTCAATAACAATTTTCGGATTACGTTTCAATAAAACAATTAATTGTCTTAATTTTTCTGCATTATAATCTTCATTAAACATATCATCGTGCATTAAAATTACCAAATGATTTTTTTCGAATGTTTTATTTTGATCCAAACGATGTACAATTCCTTCGTAAATTTTTTCAGGCGAAGAAAGCTGATGTGTAGCAGATTTTTTTCCACTTCTTTCCCATTCATAATCCCAGCCATAGATATAGTATTGATTTTTAGCCAATAAATCAGCTGCTGGAATTGCATTTTTTACTGGATCGTCTTTTTTGCGTTTGTTCAAACGCCATGTATTACGTGCAGGTAAACGAACCCAACGAGAATGTATGTCTAATACCACCTCATTTTTGCGAATATCTTCATAAACATTTTCTGGAACACTGTAAAAAGCTTTGTATTTGTTACGCGCATGCGAAAAAGTATGGTTAGCAATTTCTATATTTGGATTGGCTTTATAATCTTCTACATGTTGTTTCAAATCTTTCGTAAAAGCATTAAAACCAACTAAGAAAACCGTTCCTTTTACATTTTCTTCGGTTAATATTTTATTGATATTTTTACTTCCTTTATATGGACCATCGTCAAAAGTTAGGTAAACATATTGTTTTGTCGAATCAATAGGATTTTTCCTTTCTTCTTTTGCAATAGTATCTAATTTCAAAACTGAAGAGTCAACTTTTACCGTATAAATAGAATCAACATCATTCTGCAAAATTTCTTTTGGTTCAGAAGAAGTTGTTGTTTGATTTTGAATAGGATTATTTTCGTTTTTACAAGAAAAAACAAAAAGTAAAGTTCCAATTGCAAGAAAGCTTTTTAGATGTTTGTTGATAGCTAACATTGATTGTTTAGGTTTTGTGCGAAATTAATAATTTAATCTGATTTGAAATGTTAAATGATTGATGTTATTTATCAGATTATTAAGTGTTTACGGTTTTTAATTGTTGTAAATATTGCTTAATAACTTGAATTACACCATCTTCATCGTTAGAAGGCGCTTTAAAATTTGCCACTTCTTTTACATTTGGATGCGCATTTTCCATTGCAAAACTATATTTTGCCAAATGTAACATCTCCAAATCATTCATAAAATCCCCAAAAACAATGATTTCTTCAGAAGAAATATCCAATTTATTCATCAAAGCTTGTAATGCAACTCCTTTGTTCGATTTTTTGTTCATTACATCTAACCATACTTCTCCAGAAACCACAACTTTTAATCCATATTTTTCAAAATCAACTAATTTTGGAAATACATTAAATTCTGTTCCATCAGCGTGATTTACTGCAATTTTAATGAATTGTTCATTTTCGATTTTAGTTAAATCATCAACCCAAATATTTTTGTCATAATAATTTTTAAAATATTCTAAAAAAGTTTCATCTTTCGATTCCACATAAGCTGCATTTTTACCAGCCAAAACAATATTTGCGCCTTCTATTTTACGCACTTCTTCTACGATTTCTTTTACAACAGACCAATCCAATTCGTCAACAAAAATTTCTTCACCTTTATAGGTAACATAGGTTCCGTTTTCAGCAATAATTGCCAATTCATCTTTTATATTTTCAAAATAAGAAATGATACTATAATATTGACGACCACTTGCAGGTACAAATGTGATGTTGTTTTCTTTTAATTCTTCGTAAATTTTATTGAATTCTGGACTTAACGAATGATTAGAACGTAACAGAGTTCCGTCCATATCTGTCACGATTAATTTTATATTTTGCATTGATTTTTCTTAAATAAAAAGGTCTCATAATTGAGACCTCAAAGTTAGTTATAAATTTTTGGTTTGTTCTTCTTCGTTGTTCACGTGCTTAGAATTTTATAAAAAAATAAGAAAATTGTTCAATAGTGTAACTTTTTCTCCATGATATTATCGAGTAGTTTAAGTATTATTCAATATAAGTTTGTGTAGAGGAGTGACAAAAAAGAAGTTAATGTAAAGAAACACCTAAAAAAGCTAATCAAAAAGAGTATAAACCACAATTTTATGCGTTCAAAAAATATAGAAAAAGAATCGAAACCTTATTCTCTCAGCTCTGTGATCAGTTTATGATTAGACCGAAATTGTGCCAAAACTTTCGGTGGTTTTAAAACCATAATTTTAGCCAAAATTACAACTTTAACCACTATTCAATATCTAAATAATTTATGTTTAATAGAAATAGAAATAGTAATAAGCTAAAAATTAATCTTGTCGAATAATGCTCGATGGGTATTAAATAATGTTTGTTTACATGTTATAATGTTATTTTATAATTTATGAACCCGTTTTAATTTTATCAATAAACCTGTCATTTCGAGTGGAATTCTGAAAGAATTTTGTATCGAGAAAAAGGTTTTTGAAGATAAAATTCTATTCTTGATACAATTTTTTTCAGCCTATCCTGAGTTTATCAAAGGGTTCAACAGGCTTTATAAGTCCTTTTTTTATTGGTCAATCTTAAAACATTCATTATTTAGTAGAATAACATTTGTTTCGTTTAGCTCTTTTCTATTTTGCCCTATAAAATTTTTTAATTTTTCGGCAGTGTCCACAAGTTCAAGGCAAACTGGATTTTTTTTAGATGGAATTTCTGAAATATTGAAACTTATCTTATCGTTGTCTAAATAACCAGCTTTTGCAATAAAAATATTGGCTTGTTCAATATTCATTTCTTTCGCTTTCTTTAAAAGTAATTGTCCCAAATTGTTGCTCCAAAGTCGTTGCCATAAAGATTGTCCTTTGACTGTTTGTCCGTAGCCAAAATAAATTCTCATTACGTTTATATTGTTTGTATTCATATTCACAATTTTAAAGTTCATTTAATCTTTTTCCTTCGTGGTTCGAAAATCTTTTGTGCTTTGGTTCGCCAACCATTTGTTTGTTGTAAATGCTGTTATGTCCTGAAACTAAATATGCAACTACACAAGCAATTGCAACATACACTCCGCAATCAGCACCAAAAAGTTCAATTGCCATAATGCTACAAGCTAATGGCGTATTCGTTGCTCCTGCAAAAACGGCAACAAATCCCATTCCTGCTAAAAGTGCTGTTGGCAATGGAATGAAATAACTTAATGCGTTACCTAAAGTTGCCCCAATGAAAAACAGTGGAGTAACTTCTCCACCTTTAAAACTTGCTGCCAATGTGATGATGGTAAAAATCATTTTCAAGGCAAAATCATACATAGGTAATTGTTCTTCAAAGGACTGAACAATTGTAGGAATACCTAAGCCAATGTATTTTGTTGTGCCTATTGCCCAAACTGCAAGAGCAACAATAACACCGCCTATCAAAGGTCGGAAAGGTGGATACTCAATTTTTGATTTGAAAATAGAACTTGCCTTATGTATTGTTTTACTAAATGTTGCTGAGCATAATCCAAAAATAATTCCTGCAATGATTGCGTAAATGATATTTAAAAAAGAGATGTCGGGAACAAAATTGATGTAGTAATGAGTATGGTGTGTTTGCCAAAGTTTCGTAACTAAGTCTGCGAAAATAGCGGCTGCAAATGCGGGAAAAATAGCATCGTATTTTAATCGTCCGATTAAAAACACTTCTAAACCGAAAATTGCACCTGCCAATGGTGTACCAAATACAGACCCAAAACCTGCGGAAATGGCTGAAATGATTAAAATTTTTCGCTCGCTTTCAGAAAGTCGGAAAGGTTTACTGAATTGGTCGGCAATTGCACCCGCCATTTGTAGAGCTGTTCCCTCACGCCCTGCCGAACCACCGAATAAATGTGTTACCACGGTTCCGATATAAACAAACGGAGCCATACGGAAGGGAATAATTTGTTTAGGGTCGTGAATGGTATCAAGAAGTAAATTGTTTCCTGGTTTAATGTCTTTGCCCAAATAATAATAAAGTAAGCCAATGAAAAAACCACCAATAGGCAACAATGCAATTAACCATAAATGATTTTCCCGATAATTCGTAACCCAATCCAATGATTGAAGAAAACCTGCGGAAGCACTACCAACACAAAGTCCGATAAATAAGCAAATGAATGTCCATTTGAGGATGTAAGGAATAGTTGGATAACGTCTAAACAACGACCAAAGTTGTAAATTGATTTTTTTGCTGAATGATTTTTTTTGTTTTGTCTGCATAAACTACCTGATTAAATGTTAAACACTTAACTTAATCAGGCGTCATCAGCTTTTTTTATAGCGGTTGGGTAAGGAAGAACACCATTTCCTTTTTCGTCTGCTACTGTGGGTACGTCATATCCTCG
>NZ_DFRA01000045.1:0-33757 GCF_002378465.1 Empedobacter sp. UBA3475
ACGAAGTCATGAAGTACGACACCTGCATCTTTATTAATAATTGGTACTGCTTGTGGAATTCGTTTTTATCAAGAACATGGAAAAATTGAGCGTGATCATATTTTACTTCAACAAGATCATTTAGAAAATCAACTCAAATTATTACAAGATCATGTTAATCCTCATGTGATGTTTAACATATTGAATCATATTCATATTTTATTGAAAAAGGATACCGAACTAGCTTCATTCTTACTACTTAAATTCTCGGATATTTTACGTTATCAACTTTATGAATGCAACAAAAACGAAGTCGTGTTAGAGAATGAAATTCAGTATTTAAAGGATTTGATTGATGTAGAAAAATTACGCTGGGGCAATGAAATTGATGTTTCCACTTCATTCACCATAATGAATAAAAAAGCGATGATTGCTCCTTTGTTATTGGTGCCTTTTATAGAAAATGCATTTAAACATGTAAGTAGAGTTCCCGATTATAAAGGATTTATCAAAATAAACTTTAACGAAAATAACAATCAAATTCATTTGAGTATCGAAAATACGTATGCTAAAATTCCTATTCAATCTAAAAGTGTAGGTGGAATTGGATTACAAAATGTAAAAAAGCGACTAAATTTAATTTATCCTGAAGCTTATCAATTAAATATTACTGAAAATGGACAATTATATAAAGTCTATTTAACTATTAATTTATCTTCAACATGACTACAACACATCTAATTTCAAGAAAAATGAAATGCTTGATTGTTGATGATGAACCTTTGGCTCGTCAGCATATCAAAGATATGGCGGAACAAATTGATTTTATAGAAATTATACAAACTTGTTCAACAGCTCTAGAAGCAACTACATATGTTACAGAAAGCACAATTGATCTAATTTTTTTGGATATTAATATGCCTTATCTTTCTGGTCTCGAATTTTTGGAACAAATCGAAAATCCACCACTTTGTATTTTCACTACCGCTTATTCCGAATATGCTCTTGAAGGATTTCGATTGCAAGTAGTTGATTATTTACTAAAACCAATTGCATTCAACCAATTGCATTCAACCGATTCTATCAAGCTGTTAATAAAGCTTATCAAATATTTTTACTTAACGAAAAAATAAAGCATGGAACTATTCTCAATGATCCCTTTCTATATGTACGACAAGGAGATACTTTTACCAAAATTTCTTGGGTAGATATTCTGTATGTAGAAAGTATGCAAAATTATGTAAAACTACATTTCAAAGATAAATCTATTCTAATTCACCAAACCATGAAAGTATTAGAAGAATCTTTACCAATGAATCATTTTTTTCGAATACATAAATCTTTCTTAGTGAATGTTACACATATAGAGATAATTTCTGGAGGTCGAATTTATATTGGCAAACATGAACTTCCTATTTCTAGGAATAAAAAGGATGAGTTACTTAATCAAGTTGTTTATAAAAAATTAATTAGTAAATAAAAACAGCCTCAATAAA
Source organism: Empedobacter sp. UBA3475 (assembly GCF_002378465.1). Lineage (NCBI taxonomy): Bacteria > Pseudomonadati > Bacteroidota > Flavobacteriia > Flavobacteriales > Weeksellaceae > Empedobacter > Empedobacter sp. UBA3475. The sequence goes on from NZ_DFRA01000045.1 coordinate 1,476, forward strand.
TTTTGAGGCTGTTTTATGTGATTAAGGTAAGTTCCAACGTAAACTCAGCGCAGAATAAAAGGTTGTCGAAAAACGAGGATCTGCAATTTCCTTCTTTCTAAAAAGACTCTTTAAGTTTCTTTCATTTTCAGAAAAAGATCGTACCAAAGTCGTTCCTCCTGTTAATTGGAGTTTTAGCGAATTACTCAATTTTATTTCAGGACGTAAACCAGCAACAACTTGCTGATAACCTACTAATAATGATTTGCCTTCTTTGGATCTTTCAGCAACCATTCCACTAAGATTTACCACGCTTTTCAAAGCAAAGTTTGTTGTCATTTGGTAACCTGCTTCTACACCTTCTGGAAAATTAATATTCACATTGAATTTGTCACCTCCAGTTTTTCAATCAAAATAAATTCCTGGCATTACCATAGGAACTCCAAAGTTATTCGATAATACAGGTCCTAACCCTAAAGCTAATTTTGGATTAAAATGTTTAATAAATAAAACACCTCCTTGACCCAAAATATCATCGGTAGATATATTTTCCATATCAGTGTAAATACCTACTGAAGCCATTGTCAAAATAGACCATGAAGAACTAATAGGTGAAAAGTATTGTAAACCAATTTGACTATTCAACATTTCTGAAGGAAATAATTGTTCTTCATAATTTTTATTGTTCATTCTTGCATATGCAGTACTAAATAGCAAAGACCAGTTGCTATATTTTCCATCTTTCAATTCTTTCGTATATAAAGGAATTTTCAAACTCACTTCTGCTTTTTTGAAATCGCTTTTAGAATCTGTTTTTAAACTATCTATTGGACGTATATAATTGGAAAATGGAACATATTCCATTTTTAATTTACCTCTAATTTTATTTTGTGCATTCAAGAAAGTAGTCAATAAACTAAACGCGGAAATTAAAATGTTTTTTTTCATCTTTTTTTGCCAAAGAGAGGAGTTTTAATAGTAAAAAAATAAATTAATTGACGAATTACTATTCCTGATTGATATACGGTGATAGAAGAACGATATCATTATTTATAATCTAAAGTCGAGAATGAAAGACAAGAGTTTTTTGATTACTTTTTTGCGCTCTAAATATCGATGAATTGCATCTTCTCCTCCTAGTAGAATAAGGCGTAATGAATAAATAACTTTAGAATTAATTTCTTCAATAATTGAAGAAAATCAAATAAAACATTTACTTTTATTATATTAACCCTTTTTGATATAATGAGAATATGAACAAAGAATTTTTTAAAAATATACTGACAACTCAAATTCCGATTGCGTGGATTGCTGGAGTTCGTTTGGAATCGTGGGAAGAAAATAAAGTTTCGATACGAGTAAAATATGGATTCCTTAATCAAAATCCGTTCAAAAGTATGTTTTGGGCGGTGCAAGGAATGGCAGCAGAATTTTCTTCTGGTTTGATGGCAAATGCTAAGATTTCTAAATCAGGTGAAGATATATCGATGTTGGTTTTGGGAATGCAATCGAAGTATTTGAAAAAAGCTATTGGTAAAATTGTGTTTACTTGCGAAGATGGAGAAAAAATAGACGCAGCTATAAAAGAAGCGATCGAAACGAAGAAAGGTGTATCGCTAAATGTGACAAGTAGAGGCGTAGACGAGGAAGGAGATATTGTTTCAGAGTTTCAGTTTACGTGGACATTCAAGTTGAGAGATAAAAAATAATGAAACCAATACTTAAAACATTTTTAATTTCTGTACTATTTAGTTTTATTGTTTCTTTTGTAAGTTGTTTAGTATTATTTCTTCACGAATCCTACAAAAGTTATGGTTCAATTCGTATTGTAAATTTTTCTAGTGTTATGTATTTTATAATTCAGTATTCATTTTTAGTTGTTTTACAGTTGATTATACTTAATTTTTTGGTTGGAATTATGCTAAAAAAATTCAAAATCAGACTATCAAAACAATTTATAATTTATGCTTTTTTAGCGTTGATTTATTTTATAGGAATTAATTATTACATTGATTTTAGATTAATTGTAATTAATCCTACATAAAAATATAAAGGCTGAAATTTATTCAGCTTTTTTTGTGATTTCTTGTTTCAAAATTGAAATTACTTCATCTATTTCTTCAAAATTTAGATGCGCAAATCCAAGGCGAATTCCAGTTTGATGTTGGGTTTGATATAAAATTGTTTGTGGAATAAACAATTCATTTTTTAAACAATTTCGTTTTAATTCCATTAAATTTATAGGTTGATTAAAATTAATCCAAACAGCTAAACCTCCATTTGGACTAGTAAAACTGATAAAATCATTTAATTCCGTTTTCAATTTCTGACAAAAATAATCGCGTCGTTCTCGATAGGTTTTACGATGTTTTTTTAGGATTCGATTTATTTCACCTTCGCTAATCATTTCACCTAAAACTTGTTCGATAAATGGATCAACCTGTTGATCAAGAATTGATAAGTGTTTCTTCGCTTCAAGAATTAGATTTTTCGGTGCTACAATAAATCCAATTCGGTAACCTGGTGCAAGATAATGACCAAATTTTCCAGTATAAAGAACCATTCCATTTTGATCCGAACTTGCCAAAGGTAAAATTGGATGATTGCTGTAATGGAAATCAAAATCGTAATCATCTTCCACAATTGCAAAACCAAATTCCTGCGAAAGTTGTAGTAATTCAACTCTTCTTTGCGAACTTAATGTAACCGTTGTAGGATAATGGTGATGCGGTGTAACGTAAACAATTCGTATCGGAAATTGCTCGCATAATCTTCTTAAATCGTCGGTGTCAATTCCAAATTGATCCGTTTTTACTTGTTTGATTTTAGCAAATTGTGTCTGAAAAATCATGTTACTTTTATAGTAACTTAAATTTGCGACAGCGACAAAATCATTTTGTTTTAATAGAATTTCTGCGATCAAAAAAAGTGAAATTTCTGAACTTCTCGTTACCAAAATATTTTCTTTCGAAATATGTAAACCTCGTGTTAAATTGAGATAATTCGCTAAATTCTTTAAAAAATAATCATTTTTGGACTGATTTACTTTTGAAATTGAAGTTTTTCGTTTTAAAATAGCTGAATATAATTTAGCAGGAAGTTTTAATTCTGCTAACCGATGATCGATTGTTCCATCTGTTAAATATAGTCGTTGATTAAAATTTTCGTACGGATTATCCAAAAGTATCGATTGTTCAAATTGAAAACCCGTTTTATCAGGATACAAATTGATTGAAAACTGTTTTGGAACAATCGTTTTCTGAAACTTTTGAGAAGATTGACTCAGTACATAACTTCCTCTATTTGGAACGATTTCTATCCAACCTTGGGCTTCAAGTTCCTGAAAGCTATTGACAATCGTATTGCGATGAAGCGTTAAAATATCACTTAACTGCCTCGTTCCAAGTAATTTTGTGCCGCTTGGAATATAACCTAATTGTATTGCTTTAGCCAACTGATTCGCTAATTGAAGGTAAATTGGTGTATCCGATTTACGTTCGATTTCGATAAAACTTTTGTATGGTATTTCAGCCGGACTATTCATTATCTGTAAACTGGTATATTATGGCAGATCGGAAAGGTACTACTTTTGCGTCAGATTTAACTCAATTAATTAAATAATTAGTAAAAATGAAGAAGATTACTATGGTATTGTGTTTAGCTGCACAAAGTATTTTTGCACAAAATGTGAATGATACCATTGCGATAGGTGAAGTTTCTATTTTAGATAACCGTCTGAATACGCCACTTTCTAAAGAAAATAGAAACATTTATGTATTAAGTAAATCAGAAATTAACAAATTACCTGCACGTTCTTTACAAGATGTGTTGCAGTATGCATCTGGAATAGATTTGCGTCAACGTGGTCCATTCGGAACGCAAGCTGATATCTCGATGGATGGTGGAAGTTTTGAGCAAACATTGATTTTGTTGAATGGTGCAAAAATTATGGATCATCAAACAGCTCATAATGCGCTAAATCTTCCCATTCCACTAGAGGCGATTGACAGAATTGAAGTGGTACGTGGTCCGGCTGCTCGTGTTTATGGAAATAATAGTTTGACAGGTGTGATAAATATTGTCACGCGTCAACCAAAGAAAACAGGAGTTTATGCGAATACTTATTTTGGAACAAATTTTAAGAAAGATAGTGAAGATACGGACGATACCTATACAAGTAGAGGTGTGCAACTTGGCGCGAATTTGGCAAAAGAAACGCATCAACATCAGTTGTATGTGAGTCACGATTGGGGAAATGGATACCGATACAATACAGCATACGAAAACAATAAATTGTATTATCAAGGAAACTTTCAGTTTGATGATGCAAATAGTTTAGTTGCTTCGTATGGTTATGTGAAAAATGGTTTCGGATCAAATGGTTTTTATGCTTCACCTGGTGATAAAAATTCGAAAGAATTGGTAGAAACAACGTTAGTTAATATTCAATCAAAACATAAATTATCGGATCGAATTTCATTAGCACCACGAGTGAGTTATCGTTACAATTTTGATGATTATCGCTATTATAAAAATGATTTGAGTAAAGCACGTTCTTTGCATTATTCAAATTCTATTTCGGGAGAAGTAAATTCGACGTATCAATTGAATAAAGGTCAAATTGGAGTAGGAGTTGAATACCGAAATGAGCAAATTTCATCAACTAGTATCAAAAATCATACACGCGATAATGTTGGATTTTATGCGGAATATAAAACGGATATTACACCAAAATTGAATGTAAATGTCGGAACATATGTTAATTATAATTCGCAATATGGTTGGCAAGCATTTCCAGGAATTGATGCGAGTTATGCGGTAAATTCGAACTTGAAATTAATGGTAAATGCAGGTACAAGTCAGCGAATTCCTTCGTTTACAGATTTATATTTGGATCAGCGACCAGGAAATATTGGGAATGCAAATGTTGAATCTGAAAAGGCATTTCAAACAGAAATTGGTTTCAAATACAACAAAAGAAATTGGACGTTTAATGCCTATTATTTTTATCGTTCGATCACAGATTTTATCGATTGGGTACGTTTAACATCTAATGAACCTTGGCAAGCGCAAAATTTTGGAGATTTGAGAACACATGGATTTAATACGAAGGTTTCATATTTAGCAAACCTTTCTGCGAACCAGAGTTTGAAATTTTCTTTGAGCTATTCTTATCTTGATCCTGAGTTTAAAAATGTTGATGATCAATACAATTCTAAATATAAAATAGAAAGTTTAAAACATCAGTTAATCAATACAATAGATTATGCAATCGGAAGAACTACTTTAAGTTTAGCGAATCGTTATAATACACGTCAATCATATAAATCTTATTGGATTACTGATGCAAGAATTAATCATTCATTCAAAAATAATTTGAGTATTTATTTTGATGCACAAAACATTTTTAATACTACGTATAACGAAGCTGGAGCCATTCCGTTGCCAACAACTTGGATGAGTTTAGGAATTAAATTTACAGGGATTTAGATGATGACAAACATTTAATATTCTCTTTAATAGTTTATATTATAAATGCGATGAGACAACTTTTTTAGGAAAGTTGTCTCTTTTTCATTCCATAAATTTCTTCCTAACTTTGCAAAAATAAATTGTATGATTATCATCGATTCGCCATCTCATGATGCGTATTTCAATATAGCTTTAGAAGAATATTTATTGTACCACTATCCAACAGAAGATATTTTTTTGCTGTATATCAATGCTCCGTCAATAATTGTCGGAAAATTTCAGAATACATTGGCAGAAATTAACTTGGATTATGTGACTGAGAATAATATCAAAGTTGTTCGTCGCATGTCGGGTGGTGGAGCTGTTTATCATGATTTAGGGAACCTAAATTTTTCTTTTCACACATTATTAGGACAGAATGATTTTATGGATTTTTCAACATTTACCGAGCCTATCATCAAATTATTAAATAGTTTGAATGTTCCTGCAAAATTGGAAGGAAGAAACGATTTGTTAGTTGATGGTAAAAAGTTTAGTGGAAATGCAAAATTGGCTCGTAATGGAAAAATGATTCAACACGGAACGATACTTTTTAATTCGGACATGTCAGTTTTAGGCGATGCATTAAAAATTAATCCATTAAAATATGTGGATAAAGCCATCAAATCTAATCGTGCACGTGTGATTAATTTGATCGAATATTTTCCAAATGAAATGACGACGGACGAGTTGAAAGCTTTGTTGATTGATGAAATGTTAGAAACAAATGAAGGAGCGACAATTTATCATTTAACAATCGAAGATTTGAATGGTATTGCGAAATTGATTGAAGAAAAATACCAAACATGGGATTGGAATTTTGGTTTTTCACCAAAATATAATTTCAAAAATGCAAAGAAAATTCCAGCAGGTTTTATTGAAGTTCACTTGGATGTAGAGCGAGGCGGAATAATTGAAAAAGCTAAAATATTTGGTGATTTCTTCGCTTCAGAACCGATTGAAGGTTTAGAAAATAAACTAATTGGTGTTAAACATAACGAAGAAGAAATTACAAAAGTTCTGAATTCTATTGATGTAACAGATTATTTTGGAAAGGTTACAGTAGACGAAATTTTAGAATTATTTCGATAAAATTATAAGCCAAATTTTTATGAAAGTTTGGTTTTTTGATTTCAATTTTACTTCTAGATAAAAAATTCTGTTTCTTCTTAAGAAATTGTTGAATCCTTTCTGGATACTTGTTTTTTTACATTTTAGATGAAAAATCGTTTTGAAAACTTACTTGATCTAATTTTAACCTTCCTATTTCTCAGTTTTTTGCAAAAATAAAGACGGAAGAGCTCACGACTTTTAGTTAATTAGTAATATAAAAAAAATCGCTTAAGTAGAGAACTAAGCGATTTTTCAATAGATGTAGTTAAGGTAATAAGAATTGGTTAGTAATCTTATTTTGGGTTGTTTAGTGGTTGAAATATAGATTGTTATTTCTTTTTCAAAATTGATAAAAATTTTAGAATTAAAATATCCCTATTTATAGGTATTTTTTAAGGTTTTGAAATCAATCCATATTCTATTGCTGATGTGATTGCTGAACTTAAATTTGATGTTTTAAATTTTTCGATCAAATTTTTTCGATGACTATCTACCGTATGTGTACTAATAAATAACTTATCTGCAATTTGTTGTGTTGTTAATCCTTGTGCAGCTTCAATTAAAACCTCTTTTTCGCGACGCGTCAATTTCGGAATCGTATTCAAACCATCTTTTTCCTTTTTACTCATCACATTTTTGGTTTGTGAACAAAGAAATTTCTTTCCATCAAAAATAGAATTAATTCCTTCTAATATTTCGTCAACAGAAGCATTTTTCTGAATATAACCCGAAGCACCTTCTTCCAAACAACTATTAATTACAGCGTATTCATTGTGTACGCTCAACATAATAATGTGCATATCAGGATATTTTTTCTTGAAAGGTTTAATCAATTCAATACTATTAGTATCCGATAAATTGATGTCTAACAAAAGAATATCAATTTCTGTTGTTTTTAAGGCTTCTTGTAATTGTTGAGCCGAAGCATAACAATCGACCACTTGTAAGTTTTGTTGATTACTCAAAATATTTCGCAAACCTTCTAATAATAAAGGATGATCGTCTGTGATTGCTATTTTTATCATAAGTTATATTTTAGGAAATTGGAACTCTATACTTGTTCCTAAATCGATTTCTGAATGTATATTTAATTGTCCTTTTAAAAATTGAATGCGTGATTGAATATTATGTAAACCTGCTGATTTCGTTAGTTTTGTATTATTCATGTCAAAGCCTTTCCCATCATCTTCAACGGTTACAGAATAGTTTGTCTCATCTTCTACAAATTGGATGATAATTTGTGCTGCATTTGCATGTTTAATGGCATTATTTACTAATTCTTGAATGATACGATAGACCAATAATTGATTTTCTTTGTCAAGAGAATTAGTATAGCTCAAAAATTGAACATCAATATCCAATTGTTCATTTGACATTCGGATTGCATATTCTTTTAAGGCTTCTTCCAAACCATATTTCAACAACAAATCTGGCATTAAATTATGTGCTACACGACGCAATTCATCAACTGCTCCATCTAATTGATGAATGGATTTTGCCATATCCTTTTTAGAATGATTGTCAATTTTATCGTTGAGATGCGTTAATTGAATTTTTGTTCCAGAAAGTAAGCCACCTAAACCGTCATGTAAATCACGTGCAAGACGAGCACGTTCTTGCTCTTGACCATCAAGAAGTGCTGTTAAAGTAGATATTTTAGAATTTTGACGTTCTTGTTCAATTTCCAATTTATACAATTCTTCACGTTGTTTTAGATGTTTGTTGCGTTGTTTTAAGGCATAAAGCAAAAGAGCAAGTAAGGCGATGAAAAAGATAATCGAAAAGATGTAATATTTGTTTAATTTATTTTTGAAATTAAGTTCGGTGATATAATTAACCAATTCATCCTTTCTATTTTTATTTTCTAGTTTAGAAAGCCTTAAATTTTGTTCAGAAATCGTTAATTCTTGTGAACGTTTATCGGATTCTAATCGAGTTAATTTTAATTGTTTACGTTGAAATTCTTCACTTAATCTAGAATTTTCTAATTCTTGTTCTTGTTGAATTCCTAATGAATGCATTAGTTGAATTTGTTGTTCTTTTTTCTCAGCTTCTAATTGCAAACGAATCATTTGTTGTTGCTGACGTTCTTTATCAAACTGAGCTTCCAAACGTTTACTGATTTGCGCTTGCTCGTTATCATAAATTTCTTTGTAAGTGGAAGTGTACAATTTATAATAACGCAAGGTTTCTTTGTAATTTCCTTCACGATCTTCAATATCAGATAAACTCAAATACAGAGAAAGCAGAATATTCTTGTCTGGAATTGTATTCTCGTTGACTTTTATAAGCGAATTAAGTAAATAATTTTTTGCAGTAGAAACTTCGTTATTTTGTAAAGATAATTCTGCTAAAATACCATTAGCAGCAGCAACGTGATCGGATTGATGATTTTGTTCAGCAATTTCTTTGGCTAAATACGCATATTTGATAACTTTTACTTGATAGTTTTTGGGATAAAACTGAAGATATAAATTGGCTAGATTAATAGCTACAAACGACAAGTCTGTCGCTGTAGCCATTTCACTTTTGTTTTTATAATACGTATTTATAGCGTTAGTATAATATTTTTCAGCTAAATCTCGTACAAAAATATTTTTCTCATTTTGCATAAATTTTTGCTCGTACATGTATCCAATCGACATATAAGAAGCAAAAATTAAATTAGGATTATTTTGTTTAAGTGCTACTTCTAGAGCAAGTTTGCTGTACTTTTCTTGTAATTCATAATCATCCCATCTCGAATAAATTCCAGTCAATTCGTTATAAATAGAACTCATTCGTGTAAGAACAGTTGGCGTAACAGTAGCTTTATCTAGAAATTTAAGACCATCAATAAAGTTTTTTACAGCCTTAGAGTCTTCATTGTTTCTTAAATTCAACCATCCTTCGCAATATTTAACATATCCTTTTGTTGAATAATCAGTTGTGCGTCCGCTGTAATAAATTGCTTTTTGCAAATTATAATTTGTTGCATTCAAATTATCATCAATACGATTATTCATTGCAGAAACAGCATGTAAATATGCAGCATATTTTCCATCACTCAGTTTTTCGGCGCTAGAAATATTTTGTTTCAAAACAGCGAAAGCTTTTTCTTTTTGATTATTAAATAATAAAGCTTGCGCATATTTTCCTGTTATTTCGTATCGTTCAATAGAATTAGGAGCTGTTTTATTATATTGATTCTCAAAATTAATCAGTACTTCTTGTGCATTAGCAATTCCACTAATAGCGCATAAAATGACGACTATAAGTTGAAATAAAAGATTTTTTAAAGCACTATTACTTTTTAACATATTGAGATGTTGAGTTTATTTGAGCTAATATAATGTCTTTTGTAGAATCAAAGAAACTAAAACAATCCGAAGAATGTTTTAGTTTGTACATAAGTTGAGGTAGGTTAGGATATAGATTATTGTTATTTCTTAAAATTAATATGAACGTCGAAAAATTCACCCTTTTGAAGAATTCCGTCTAAATTTCGATCAATAATTAAAGCAATATGTACTTGATCGTTGTCGTAAATATTCCAATCCATTTCAGCGTCATATTGATAAACACCTTTTAATGTCCATTTGTAAATATCCCAATTTCCAGACGTTCCAATTTTATCCACACGTTTTTCATTATTTGAAACATAATATAAATATTGATGTCCATCATACGATAAAAACGGATAATATATGACTTGGTTTTTCTCTGCAGCAAAACCACTACTAGGTTCAAAATATGGTATGCTTTCTATTTTTATTCCTTCTTGAAAATTAACATCAGCCGAACTATCAGTCACTAATGCTTGTGCAGCGTAAAACAGATTTTTCTTTTCTTGATAAGGTTTATTTAGATATTCAATACTAAATTCTTCAGGACGAAGCGTAATTGTTTGATCAGCTTGATTAATATTAAATGTTTTATTTCCTTGTTTTATTATAATATTATTAGTTGTATATTCTTGTGCATTTCCAAAAGAAGGCAAAAGACTACAAACCATTAGAACCATTATTTTTTTCATCTACTTTTCTATTCTGATAGTGCTAAATTATTTCGAAAATTCTTCAAAAAACTCACTATAATTATTGAATTTACTAGATTAAATCGTAAATAAAAGAAATAACGAATTTATTTTAACTAATGGTACAAGAATAACAACTGTGTACAAATATCAAAAAGTAGATGAAAATACGCTGGTGTTGATAGAATATCGTGATAAAAATAATGATGGGAAAGAAGATAAAATCTTAAATTATTATGAACATAAATAACGCAAAAAGACAGCTTAATTAGTTGTCTTTTTTATTAAAAATTATTTCAATTTTGCGAGAAAACAATATAATTCCTTGCTAATTTATCTTTGTCAATATCAAACAAATGCAATTCAATTTCTTGTTGAATTTTCTTTAAATCTTTAATTGGTATTAATATCGAAGTCTGAAAAATAACTTCTGGTAATTGAGAATCTTCTAAATAATCAATGAAAACTAAATCTCCAACATCTAAATCATTTTCATTTTTAATTTTCTGAATTGCAAAATCTAATTTTGAATACTTAATAGAAGAATATTTTGTTTGATATAAACCAAAATCTCGATTATAACTAATTGTCTTATTATTGATAATAATATTCTCTTTTCCATAAATATTCCACAGAAAATATCGAATAATAAAATAGAAAATAAGGAAGCTGATTATAGAAATTGGAACAAAGAAATTTTGCGGCTCCGAATCAATTATTGTGATTAAACTAATCGGAATTGAAATCATCAATAAAATGCAAAAGAACAAAAAGAATTTTCTCCTTTTAGAAGGATTAATTTCTAAAGTGACGTACAAGTTAATGTTATCTTTTGCTATTTTATATTGATTTATCATCTATTCAATTCTTTTATCCTTGCTTTGTTTCTTCCGTCCAAAAGTGACGCAACAGCCCAAATTGCTGCGGGCAACCATCCAATTAAGGTGATTTGTAAGATTAAGCAAATAACGCCTTGTATTATTTTTCCTCTTAAAATGAATGATAACCAAGGTAGGAGTACGGCTAGTATGATCATTGTGTTGTATTTATCGAATTAATTATTTCGTTGTAATGTAAAATTGAAACTTTATTTGATGTTGAATGCAAATCATTTTCAATAAGTGATTGAGCAACTTTTCCAGCTTCAATTGATTTATATTTAGATAATTTTCCGCGTAAAAAGAAATTGATCAAAGGAAAAACTTTTGAACTTATATTCTCAGCCAAACGATATTCCTCTCGATTGCCAATTAACAAAGATGGACGATACAAGAATAATTGTTTGATAGTATTCTTTTGCAAAGTTTCTTCGGCTTCGCCTTTCATTTTTAAATAAAAATTAGACGAGTTCGCATTTGCACCAACTGCCGAAATATAATGAAACTTAGTTAATCCTTTTTGATTCCCAATCTTTGCAAATTGATTCGGAATATCGACTTCAATTTTACGATAAACATCTAAATCAGGCGTCTTTTTTCGAGTTGTTCCCAAGCACGAAAAAATAGAATCAATCTGCTGGATTTCATCTAAATTAATTTCTGAATTAAAGTCAGTGACGATTTCAATTAACTTTGGATGATTGATTTGTTGAGGTTTTCGAACAATTGTGATAATAGTAGCATAATCAGGATGATTGAATAACTTTTCTAAGAGAAGAGAACCAATTAAACCTGAGCTTCCTAAAACCAATGCAGATTTACCCATCATCTAAATTTTCATTAACAACCAATACCACGCACCATTTACATCACCTTGTTCCAAAAGTTTTGCTGCAACTTGATGACGAACCTCAACAGATTTAAACTTTTGAATATCTAATCGTTCTGTCAATTGTTCCTTGAAATTAAGAATCATTTCATCTGTAGGTAATTTTTCTACATTTCCTAATTGACCTAAATTATTACCTGTTAAATAATTAGAATGCTTCACTTCGTCAGGAAGTTGATCTATTCCCAAACCAATTGTACGCGTAGGTTTTTCGACTTCGAAGATCGATTCTGGAATAACTCGGCAATAATAATCACCTCCCATACGAGCAACTAAATCCAAATCATAAGGCGAAACTTTATCATTTTCATCCAGTAAATCCTCTTGTACATGCATGCGCACAATTTCTGCAATCACCAAATTAGCTGCACCTGGTTGATCTGTAACAGAAATTACTTCACGCACTTTACATTCAAATTGAATCGGAGATTCGGCTACACGAGGAGGTTTAACCAACTCTGAAGGTAATTCTGTAAAACCAGCTTTCACAAATTCATTTACACCTTTTGGATATTCCACACTTGCCAACGATTGTTGCTGAACCATGTTATAATTGACAATATTAATTACACATTCAGGGTGTTCCCAAACATTTTCTAATGTATGCTTTGTCGATCCATCTCTCATTTTTCGAAGTGGAGAAAATACACAAATAGGCGGATTTTGTCCCATCATATTGAAGAATGAAAATGGGCTCAAATTTACATTTCCGTCTTTATCTATCGTACTTGCAAAGCAAATAGGACGTGGAGAAATAGCGTGTTTGAAAATGTCATTAAATTGACTTGTATTTGGCTCAAAAGATTTTGTATGTTGCATAAGTTGAGTTTATTGGGTATAAAGATGAACAGAATTTACTAATTTTCCTAATCCTGTAACAGACATTTCGATAGTATCATTTGGTTGTAACCATTGTTCTTTATAAGCTGGATTCTGACGTTTTCCAGTTCCATTCAATTCAAGAAAACAACCTGTACCAACCGTTCCAGACCCTATAATATCACCAGGATAAAGTTTGACACCATACGAAATACGTTCGATAATCTCGGCGAAAGTCCAATGCATATCTTTGAAATTTCCATGAGAAACTTCAATATTATTGACTGAACAAGACATTTCTAAATCATAACAATTTCCGATATGTCCTTCTTTAGGCTCAACTTTGTATTTTTCGATTTCGTTTGGTGTTACTAAATATGGACCAAACATCGAAGCGAAATCTTTTCCTTTTGCAGGACCAAGATTCAGTTTCATTTCTTCCATTTGTAACGCACGTGCACTTAAATCATTCAAAATCATAAAACCACCAATATATTCATCTGCATGTTCTGCTTTTATATTGATACCTTCTTTTTTGATGACAATAGCGACTTCAAGTTCAAAATCCATTCGATTGAAATGTTTTTCCATGGCAATTATTTTTCCTGGACCTTGAATAGCTTGATGATTAGAGAAATAGAACACAGGAAATTGATCAAATTCTGGAATCATATCCAAACCTCTATTCAACCGAGAAGTTTCTACATGTTGACGAAACGCATACGCATCTCTAAAACTTGAAGGATGAGGTATTGGAGCCAAGATTTGAGGCTCTTTTACTAGAGCTTTCTTATGTTCACCACGATTGATTTCGTTTGTAATCTGTTGACAAATTATAAGTGAAAAATCATCATCAGCTAAAATATCAATTAGGGTAGAGGGTAAGTTGTGATTAATCTGTGTCAAATCATAGATAGAGTCTTGCAAAACAAGACCTACTTTTTCTTGTCGATTGTCTAAGAAAGTAACGAATTTCATTATTTGTTGTTTGAGAGGTGAAGATACGAAGATGATTTTAATGTTGAAATAAGTGAAGAAAAAAAGAGAAAATTTATAGAACTTATTTTATTTATTCATAATAGAATCTATTTTCAACGTTAACTTATCAGCACCTTTTGCATTTAGATGATCTGAATTTTTGAAATCTTTTTTATTGAAATCTTTATTATTAATAAAATAATCGATGAAAACGACATTATCGTATTTCGATAAGCGATTAATATTATTTTTTAAGTTGAAATATTGAGGTGTATTTATGACATAATTTTTATATAAATTGGTTGTAGGAGTAGCCAATAGAACAATTTTTATATCATTTGATTTTGCTTGTTTTATAATTTGTTCTAAATCATAAAAATGTGTTTTTATAATACGTTGTACTTGATTTGAATTTAAATTTGCACGATGTCTTTCAAACGTTTTTTTAGCGTAAATACTATCATTCCAACTTGGTTCGTATCGCTTTTTTATATAACCATTAATATCTATTGTTAAATTATTTTTATCCTGAATCCAATAATCTTTTATTCGATTATAATTAACATCAATAGGTTCTGAAAAAATTTCGTAATTAAGATTAAAGTCGTTATTATTTATATCAATTTTCCAATAAATTGAATAATATTTTAATTTCTTTTGATTAAAATTATTCAATTGTTTTGTAAACGAAAAATACGAAATGGGAATAATAATGGTTTTTAAATTGGGTAAATATTTTCGATTTTGTTCAAAAATTTTATAATCTAAATCTAGTGATTGAGCAGAATGTGCAGCATTAAAAGTTTTATTGGTAAATAATTTTGGATTGAGCCCTGTAAAAGTATGTGAACTTCCAAGAATCAAAGTTTCTATTTGTTTTCCATTTTCTTTTAAATAATCTGCTTTGTATTTGTAATCGTTGGGAATTTTTCGAAGTGTTTGTTCTATTCCAATTATTATCATAATGACAACTATGAATAAAGGTATTATGAAGCGTACTATTTTTTTCATGCAGATTTAAAAATCTTGAAATTCTATTTTTTTAGAATTGCACAAAAGTAATCTAATTCGGTATAATTTTTTGTCAATTTTTTACCTACTTTCTTATTTTAAACTTACTTTTGAGTTAAAATTCAATAACATGATAAACCCAAATGATAGACTATTAGTGATAAGTACGAGTACTATTCACGGCTATAGTTTTTTAGAATATATAAAAGATGAAATCAAAGAATTTATTCAATCTGATGAAATTATTTTTGTTCCTTATGCGCGACCTTCGGGAATTTCGTACGATGAATATACGCAAAATGTAAAAGATGCTTTGCAAACGGTTGGGGTTTCTGTAAAAGGTTTGCATACTTTCGAGAATAAAAAAGAAGCAATTTTGCATGCGAAAGCGATTTTTATTGGAGGAGGAAATACATTTTTATTGCTAAAAACGTTGTATGAAATTGGTTTGGTAGAAGAGTTGAGAAGTGCTGTACATAACGGAACACCATATATTGGTACAAGTGCTGGAAGTAATTTGACAGGTTTAACAATTGGTACAACAAATGATATGCCGATTGTTTATCCGCCAAGTTTTGATGCGTTACAATTTTTACCTTTTAATATTAATCCGCATTATTTGGATCCTGATCCAAATTCTACACATAAAGGTGAAACAAGAGAAACTCGTATCAATGAATTTCACAAGTTTAATCATCAAGTTGTCGTTGGATTGAGAGAAGGAAGTTGGCTTCGTGTAGAAAATGGAGTAGTGGAATTGAAAGGAAAATTATCGGCCCGAATTTTTAGACAGAGCGAACAACCAATTGAAATTGAATCCGGTATTTTAGAGGAAAAAGTTTATAGTATTTAAAAATCATTTATCTTTAAATTTCATAATATGAATTTAGAGAACAATGAGGATAAATAAATTTTCTTTTATTTTTTTGATCCTTTTTACATTTGGTTGTAAAGAAAAGATCGTTAGTGAATCATCAGTTTCAGAGATTCCATCTGATTATGAAGAATTATTTTCTGTCATGAAAAAAGGCTTTATCGATAGAGATAAAATTGATTGGGAGAATTTGGAGAAAAAAGTAATCGAGAAAACTAAAATATCGAAAGATTCGGCGATTGTAGAGGCAATTACTTTATTAGGAAATAATCATACACATTATCTTACGAAAGATAAAGTGTTATTAACAGGTCGTTTTCCGAAAGCAAAAGTTGAAAGATAAAGTGTTATTAACAGGTCGTTTTCCGAAAGCAAAAGTTGATAGCGCTTGTTTGTTAAAAGTAGAAGATAATAATAAGTTAACTAAAATTCCTGACGTTGCGTATATTAGGATTAAGCGTCATGGGTACAATAAAACAATAAGTGATAAAGACTATATTTTCAATAATCTGAAAATTATTTCTGAACAAGCAAATTCTAATTATTGGATTATCGATTTGAGAGATAATACGGGAGGTTCTAATTGGGTAATGATAACATCTTTATTACCATTTTTTGAAGATAATGTATTAGGATATTCTAAAATTAATAATGATGATATTCCTTGGTCAAAAAAAGATGGATGTTTTTTTAATGGAGTTAATAATTTATCAAAAGGATATATTAATTATCCGATAATAAATACAATTCATCCAAGGAAAATTTATGTTTTGATTAATCATAGGACAAGTAGTGCGGGCGAAGCTACATTAATTACGTTAAAATCACTTTCGAATGTGAAAGTTCTAGGTAAGAAAACGATGGGAGCAGCTACTATGAATACGAATACAAAATTGTCTAATGGCGATATGCTTAATTTAACAGCTGGATATATGATGGATGCTAAAAAGAACATTTATCCATATGGAATTGAGCCAGATTATGAATTGTGCACAGAAGATGAAATTTTAAACTTTATCAAATCAGATATTAAAGAATAGCTTATTTTTCCCAATTTCCTAACAAAATTCATTACAATTTTATAACGAAAATCTATTCGATATTGGTTATATTTGTAGAGTTTAAATTAATTATAATAATAAATCAAAATAAAACTATATGAGTTCTTATGATGTAGCCGTAATTGGTGCTGGACCTGGAGGATATGTTGCAGCTATTCGCGCAGCGCAATTAGGATTTAAAACAGCAATTATCGAGAAAGAAAGTTTAGGAGGTACATGTCTTAATGTAGGATGTATTCCATCAAAAGCTTTATTAGATTCTTCTCACCACTATTACGATGCTGTAAATCACTTTAAAGAGCACGGAATCGAAATCGATGCTCCAAAAGTAAACTTCACTCAAATGATTGCTCGAAAAGCAGGTGTTGTAGATACTAACGTAGCTGGTATCAAATACTTGATGAGTAAAAATAACATTGATGTGTTAGAAGGTACTGGTGCTTTTAAAGATGCAACTCATATTGTAGTTACAGCTAAAGACGGTTCTACTCAAGAAATTGAAGCTAAAAATACAATTATTGCAACTGGATCAGTTTCATCTGAATTACCATTTGCACCAACAGATAAAACTCGTATCATCACTTCTACAGAAGCATTAGCTTTATCTGAAGTTCCAAAACACTTAATCGTTATCGGTGGTGGTGTTATCGGATTAGAGTTAGGATCTGTTTACTTACGTTTGGGTTCTCAAGTAACTGTTGTAGAATATGCAGACCGTGTTATTCCAGGAATGGATGGTGCTTTGTCTAAAGAGTTGACAAAAGTATTGAAAAAACAAGGAATGAAATTCCACACTTCAACTGGTGTAACTTCTGTTGTAAATAACGGAAATGATGTTACATTAAAAGCAACTTCTAAAAAAGGAGAAGAAATCGAAATTAACGGAGATTACGCTTTAGTAGCTGTTGGTCGTCGTGCTTTCACAGGATCTTTAGGTTTAGAAAACGTAGGAGTAGAGGTTGACGAAAGAGGTCGTATCAAAACAAACGATCACTTACAAACTAATGTTTCTAACATTTATGCGATTGGTGACGTTGTTGCTGGTGCAATGTTAGCACATAAAGCAGAAGAAGAAGGTGTTTTAGTTGCTGAGCAATTAGCAGGTCAAAAACCTCATATCAACTATAACTTAATTCCTGGTGTTGTTTATACTTGGCCAGAAGTTGCAGGAGTTGGTAAAACAGAAGAGCAATTAAAAGAAGAAGGAGTAGAGTACAAAGTTGGTTCTTTCCCTTTCAAAGCTTTAGGACGTGCTCGTGCATCTATGGATACAGACGGTTTTGCTAAAATTTTAGCTGATAAAAACACAGACGAAATCTTAGGAATGCATATTATTGGTGCTCGTGCTGCTGATTTAATTGCAGAAGGAGTTGTAGCAATGGAATTCCGTGCATCTGCAGAAGATTTAACAAGAATGTCTCATGCTCACCCAACATTCTCAGAAGCGATCAAAGAAGCTGCTTTAGCTGCTACAGACAATCGTCCAATTCACGCTTAATCAAATAGATTTAAGATAAATTCCTAAAAAGCTGTTCGTAAGAGCAGCTTTTTTTATAATTTTAAACTTTATAAACATCAAGAATGGAAAATATCACGACTTTATTCAAAGAAAATTGGGACACAATATTAATTACTGTTATATCAGTGATAACATTTTATTTTGTATTTAAATCGAAAGAACGAAAGAGAAGAAATTAGTTTTCCTTAAAAATAAATAGGATTTGGGTAAAGAAATTCATAATTAAATTCATCTTGTATTTTTTGACTTGAAATTATTTTTCCTTCTCGATTTGTAGCGGAAATAATTTTCTTGTTTAATTGATATTCTAACACTTCTTCTTTGGTAGGATGTTCTGGTGTAACGACATTATAAATGGATGAATTTTTATTTGAATTAATCAATTTTTCAATCACTTGGCAAATATCTAGATAATGTATATGATTCACCATTTGAGATAGATTTTGACTATTTAAATCTATATATTTAGAAAGAAATCTATCGTCTCCCATTAATCCGCCTAAGCGTAAAATAATCAATTGATTAAATTTTTCTTTTAATTGATTTTCAATTGAATAAAAAGGATTATTTAAATAAATAGTTTCAATTGAATTTTCAGAAATAATTTCATTATTTTCAGGATAAATAGCTGTTGAACTAAGTAAAATAAGTTGATTGTTATAATCTCCTAAAAACTCAATCAAGTGCTGAAATTGTTGTTGTAAATCATCTAAATTATTTCTTCTTCCAAATGGAATTGTCACAATAACAAAGTCATAATCCGTTGAGATTTTCTCAGATTTATAATTATCAAAATCGATTGAAAAACAATTTTCTGCATCCGAAATTCGTTTCGTAGTTTCAATCAAAAATTGCTTTTCTAAATACTTTTCTAATCTCGATCCCAACCAGCCTTTTCCAATAATTAATCCTTTTTTCATTCAATTTTATTAAACAATAAATATAAGACTGTTCTATTTTCTAACCGAAAATAACTTTCTATTTTTGCCAAATGTTAGAAATTCTTTATCAAGACGAATATATTATTGCCATTAACAAACCGAGCGGATTGTTGGTTCACAAATCTTTTTATGCGCGTGATGCGTCTGTTTTTGCAGTTCAGGAATTACGTAATCAAATCGGTGGGCAACATGTTTATCCTATTCATCGTTTGGATCGTAAAACGTCAGGAGTTTTGCTTTTTGCTTTAGATAAAGAAAGTTTAAAAATTATGAATGATCGATTTGCAACACGCGAAGTTGAAAAAAAGTACTTGGCTATTTTGCGTGGTTGGGCTCCCGAAGAAATGACGATAGATTATGATTTGACGAATGATGATGGTGTAAAGCAAAATGCAATTACCTATTTTCATCGTTTGCAAATTGCCGAAATTGATTTAGAGTATAACAATCATCCGACTTCACGTTATTGTTTGGTGGAAGCAATTCCCGAAACTGGTCGTATGCATCAATTACGCAAGCATTTTCGTCATATTTTTCATCCAATTTTGGGAAGTCGTCCGCATGGTTGTAATAAGCAAAATAAATTGTGGTTGGAGAATTTTGGATTGAAAGGAATGATGCTTCACGCGCATCAATTGGTATTTAATCATCCAATGACAAATGAACAACTCGTTTTGAATGCTAAGATAAATGAAGAATTTTCTAAAGTTGGAGATATTCTTGGTTTGGATTTAGAAAAATATAAATAATCTTAATTAATGTTTTTCAATTTATCATTTATATAAAATTTAAAATTCAGACGTTAAATAATTGAAATTGAGAATAATATTTCGTAAAATTGTAAGACCAAAAACTCTTGCTTATGAAACATTATTTTTACTCATTTTTTACTTTATTTCTTTTATTTAATTGTTCAGAAAATAAACCTGAAATCAAAAAGCTTACTCAACAAGAATTAACAGAAACAACAGAATTTAAAGAAGCTTCACCCGAAAAAAAACAATTATTTTCTGAACTTAAAGCTTTTCAGAAAGATTTACAAAGTAAACAAGCGCAAAAAATTCCAGATTATTTGGATTGTCCAAAACGTATCGAAGAATTAGATTTGAATACCAAAAATACTGCGATTAGGACAGATGTTGAAGCAAATTCGTTTCGATTATCGACAAATTTAGTCACAGATAATTTTGATTTGATTTACAATGAATTAGATTTGAATATTATAAATGAAGCAATAAAATCTATCCCAGAAACGGATTTATTGGCAAATGATAATGTTTCAACCAATGTAAAACTTGGCGAATGCGATTATCATACTTCAATTTTGATGAAAAACAAAGAAGTTGAATTTGATATTAAATCAGCAACACCAAATTCTGAATGTAAGAAAGATCAAAAATGGAAATTTGTTTCGAATGGAGAAATTTTAGTTTTAGATCATCGAAAAATGTTATAATAAACAAAAAAGAAGTTCAAATTTGAACTTCTTTTTTTTATATTTTTAATGAGAATGCACATGCATAGAAACCGTGAGATAAGCGAGAATAAATCCAACTAAAATAGAACCGAATTTTTTCAGATTAAATTTGTGTCCTTCATTACTTTCGAACAAAATCACGGTTGAAATATGTAAAAATATTCCCGAAACAATTGCACTCATTTCCAAAGAATAATTAGAAATAATGGTATGTTTTCCTAAGAAATACCCCATTGGAGCGGCTAATGCAAACAAAGTCATAAACAAAAAACGCTTTGCGTTCGATTCTGTATGTTGACATAATGCGCTAAACAAAATCATCGAAACTGGAATATTATGAACAAAAATTGCCCACATAAAATTGTGAGATTCAGCATTTGCAACAGGAATTCCTTCGATAATCGAGTGTAAAAATAATCCGCCAAAAATTCCAAAAGGAAATTGCTCTTTTTTGTGCAAATGAATATGTCCGTGCTCAACGCCTTTACTGATCGTTTCTAAAATATATTGCACAACAACACCTAATAAAACAAACAATCCAATAGAATGATGGCTATGATTTTCGGATGGATGTCCATAGACTTGCGGTAAAATTTCTAAAACGGTCATCGCTAAGAAATATGCTCCACTAAAGGTTAGCAGTAGTTTTGAATTGTGTTTATTTTTGAGTAATATTCGAGAAAATAAAACTCCAATTAACACACTTGAAATTAAGATTAAACTTTCTTTCATTTGTTTAAAACTAGAATTAATCGGTCAGAAGTTTGTTCATCAAAAGCATCAAGATTATAATTTCCAAATACTTTATCTAAAATAAAACCTTCTGTTTCGTATATTTTTTTGAAATCGTTGAAATAAATTAAACGAACAAACTCTTCAAAATGAAATATTTCGCCTTTATCTGTGAAATCAATTTCTTTTTTGATAAAACCATTTTGGACAGATTTTGTGATTTTGAATAAAATTCCATCAATCAGTTTTTCTTCATAAGGAATCATTTTCGAAACTACTTTTTCTGCATTCAGATAATCCAAAACAAAAATTCCGTGCGATTTTATTTGTTGTTTTACAGCTTCAAAAACTTTAAAATTATCTTCATAATTTTCAAAATAACCAAAACTTGTAAAAAGATTGAAAACTGCATCAAATTCGTTTGGATGATAGACTTCGCGCATATCATGTTTTTCAAATTTTAAATATTCATTTTCAAATTGTTTAGCGTACTTGATACTTTCTTCAGATAAATCGATACCTAAAACATCAAAACCTAATTTATTTAATGTAATAGCGTGTCGCCCCTTTCCACATGCTAAATCTAATACTTTTGCGTGCTGTGGAAGTTGTAAATAATTCGTGATTTTTTGAATAAAATCTTCCGCTTCTGTAAGACTCCTGTTCTTGTATAAAATATGATAATATGGCGAGTTAAACCATTTTACAAACCATTGTAAATCCATTGTTGTTATTTTTGGCAATTTGGGCAAGTTCCTGTGATGACGCAATTGCAATCTTGCATCGAAAATCCTTCGGGTAAACTAATTTTTATTTCTTCTTTTAAGCAAATAAGTTGATTGCAAGTCGTGCAACGAAAATGAAAATGATCGTGATGATGCTCTACATGCTCACAACATGTCTTGCACATTGCAAAATAATTTACGCCGTCATCTCCCACAACTTTATGCATCATTCCGTCTTCGCAAAAATTATTCAGAATACGATAAATCGTTGCTCTGTCCATTTTTCCTTGCAATTGTGTCTCAATTTGTTCCTGATTTAATGCAGTCGTACACGAATTGAACAAATCTATAACCGCTTGTTTGGTTGGTGTATTTCGTCTTTTCATTTCTTAATGCAAATATGTTGCAATAATACAAATTTTATGGGAAATAAAAAATCCTATTCGAAAGTGAATAGGATTTTTTTGTAAAGATAAATTTATTTCAGCTTCTATATTTTTATTTCTAATTCTGAAACAAGTTCAGAATGAATTTTTGTTAAAATTAAATTGATTTATTTAGAAATAGCTTCGCACTTTTCTTTCAACCAAGCTGTTTCTTTTTCGTCTAAGAATGGAGAAATTTTCTCGAAAACAAATTGATGATAGTTATTTAACCATGTAATTTCTTCGTTTGTCATTAAATTAACATCAATCAAATTTTTCTCAATTGGGAAAACTGTAATAATTTCGAATTTCAAGAAATCACCAAATTGAGTAGATATCGCTGGTTGAACAATCATTAGATTCTCGATTCTGATTCCGTATTCACCATCGCGATACAAACCAGGTTCGTTAGAAAGCACCATTCCAGCTTTTAGTGGAGTTAAATTCTCTTCTAAACGAATACTTTGTGGCCCTTCGTGTACACATAAGAAATGACCAACTCCGTGTCCAGTTCCGTGACCATAATTGAAACCATTTTCCCAAAGCGCTTTACGAGACAAAACATCTAACAAAG
This sequence comes from Empedobacter sp. UBA3475, assembly GCF_002378465.1. Lineage (NCBI taxonomy): Bacteria > Pseudomonadati > Bacteroidota > Flavobacteriia > Flavobacteriales > Weeksellaceae > Empedobacter > Empedobacter sp. UBA3475. Next base: position 24,997 of record NZ_DFRA01000045.1, read on the forward strand.
AACCACGAGAATTAACAGGAAAAATAGCCTGCGATAAACCAATATTTCCTTTAAGAACTAAGGTATAATCTGTTTTTTGTTGTGTAGTTGGTTCTCCTAACATCAAAGTGCGCGTAATGTCTGTTGTTCCTTCCAAAAACTGAGCTCCAGAATCGATTAACAACATTTCTTTTCGACCTAATGTATAAGCAGTTTCAGGCGAAGCAGAGTAGTGGTTCATTGCGCCATGATCAGCGTATCCACAGATAGTCCCGAAACTTGCACCTTTACAATTTTCCTGTTGCGAACGGAAAAATTTCAATTGCTCATCAATTGTAACTTCATTAATGTTATTTTCGATATTTTCTTCTAACCACATGAAAAATTTCGTCAATGCAACACCATCTTTTACCATTGCATTTCTGAAGCCTTCTTGTTCGACTTCGTTTTTAACAGATTTTAGATTTGTTACTGGAGAAGCAACTAAATTAATTATTGAAGAAGTAGAAATGGCTTCATATAACGATTGATTGATTCGATTTCCGTCTACCAAAACATGTGATTTTTCGTTTTGTTTCTTTAAATAATCGTAAACCGCTAAATAAGGTTGAATTGTAATTCCTTCATTTGCTAAAGCAGTTTTTGTTTCTGGAGTTACTTTTGCTTCATCTATAAATAAATACGCATTTTCTGTATCCACAGCGGCATATGAAATTGTCAATGGATTATAGTTAACATCATTTCCACGAATATTAAATAACCACGCAATTTCATCCAACGAATTCATGATATATACATTGGTATTTGCTTTTTTCATCTCATTGCGCACTTCCGAAATTTTTTCTGAAGCAGATTTTCCAGCAAATTTTACATCATAAATATAGAATGGATTCTCTGGTAAAGCAGGACGATCTTGCCAAGCTAAATCAATTAAATCAATATTTTTAACTGAAAGTTGATTGAATGAAAACTCGTTATAATTTTCTGCAAAAGCATTGTGCGCAAACATTTGCGGATTAAGACCAACAACTTCTCCTTCTTTTAATTGAGAAATAATCCATTCGTTGATAGAAGGAGTTTCTGGCATTCTCATTTTCATCAACTCAAAAGTCGTGTCTTTTAATTGATCTTCTGCCTGAATAAAATATCTCGAATCCGTCCAAACAGCCGCTTTTTCTAATGTTACAACTGCAGTTCCAGCCGATCCATTGAAACCTGAAATCCATGTACGCTCTTTCCAACGATTTGGTAAATATTCGCTTCCGTGCGGATCTGTTCCAGGAATAATTGTTGCGCTAACTCCATTTTGTTTCATAACCTCTCTCAAAGCTGAAAGACGATCTGTGATTTTTTCCATTTTATATCGAATTCTAAAAAATTAAACTTTAATAGCCGAAAGGTACGAAGAATGTCGATGAAGGAAAATATAGAAATTAAGAAATATTATTAAGATTATTATCTGGTTTCATCACGATGTTTTTCTGATAAAACAGGTTCTGCAAAAGCAATAAATTCATTTTCTTGTAATTCGATTAATTTATCAAAAACAGATTTATAATTTATTTTTAAAGGAATTTCTAGAACAAAGTATTTTTCATTCAGCGCTTCACTTTCACAATTCAAATTCTTGAAAATATTTCTAATATCATCTCTATTAATTTCATCATTCATTATCATAACTTGAACTGTCGAATTTCCATAAAATTCAATTACTTTTCTAAAAGTCAAACATTCTTCATCGTTATCATATTCAGCAAATACTATATCGTCACTTGAAAAACATGGACCATAGAACGGAATATTTTCAATTTTATATAATCCTTTTTCTTTGTCTATGGTTTCTGTCCAAAGTGTTTCAACTATTTCTTCTTCTAAAACCTTACTATAATATCGAACCAATATTTTTTCATATTTAGTTTCTTGATCCATGAAATATTTTTTGTTAAGATATAAATTAGTTTAGAATATCGAAAAACAATTATTCCTTTCTCAATTTCCTTTATTTCCCGTACTTTTGTAAAAATTTTATTTCCTTGGAAAATTTCAGAATGATTGCGAAAACCTTTTTTGGTTTCGAAGAAATATTAGCGCAAGAATTAAAAGCGTTGGGTGCGGCAGATGTTAAAATTCAAAACCGAATGGTTGAATTTAATGGCGATTTAGGTTTTATGTACAAAGCAAATTATAGCTTGCGTACGGCACTTCGTATACAGAAGCCAATTCTTTCGTTTTCTGCGAAAAATGATCATCAATTGTACGAGAAATTCAAAAAATTCCATTGGGAAAATTATCTAAATGTCGATCAAACTTTTATGATTGATCCAACTGTTCATTCAGATTATTTTACGCATTCGCATTACGCAGCGCTTAAAGTGAAAGATGCTATTGTAGATCGATTCAAAGAAAAAAATGGTCGTCGTCCAAGCATTGATAAAGATTTTCCAGATGTACGTTTCAACTTACATATTTCACACGATAAAATTACGTTGTCGTTAGATTCTTCGGGAGAATCTTTGCACAAACGTGGTTATCGTGAAGAAACTGGTCCAGCTCCAATTAACGAGGTTTTAGCAGCAGGTTTGTTGTTGCAAGCAGGTTATGATGGAAAAGGAAATTACCTTGATCCAATGTGTGGTTCAGGAACAATGTTGATTGAAGCGGCGATGATTGCAAATAATATTCCGCCACAAATTCATCGTAAGCATTTTGCATTTCAGAACTGGCCAGATTATGACGAAACATTGTTTACACAAATTCGTAATACGCGTTTAAATCGAATCAAGGAATCAGAATATAAAATTGTAGGTTACGAAATTTCTCCAATGATGGTAAAAATCGCGCAGATGAATATAAAATCTGCTGATTTAGAAGATTTCATTGAAGTGAGAAATCAAGATTTCTTTACATCTAAAAAGGAATTGTTCCCAGTTTTATTGGTGTTCAATCCGCCTTATGATGAGCGTATTGAAAACAATAACCAAGAATTTTATAAACAAATTGGAGACACATTAAAATCGAGTTATCCAAATACATTGGCGTGGTTTATCACATCAGATTTACAAGCCAAAAAATATGTCGGTTTACGTCCTTCGAAAAAGGTAAAAGTGTTTAACGGTAAGTTAGAATGCGACTTTTTACAATACGAAATGTACGAAGGAAGTAAAAAAACTAAAAATCAAAATTAAAAGAAGTGAGTCAATTTATAAAAGAAATTTGTCAAGATCAAAAAGTATATCTTTTAACTTCTGAAGAAGGTTTTGCTATTTCGTATTCGGAAGAATTTGAGTACGAAGATGGCTCTAATTTAGAGGTAATTTGTTTTTGGTCGAATACAGATTTAGCTGAAAAAGCGAAACAAAATCAATGGGCAAATCATAAAATTGATTCGATAGATTTGAATACTTTTTTAGAAGAATGGTTGTTCGGAATGATTGAAGAAGTTTCTTTGGTTGGAATTAATTTTGACGAAACTTCGAAAGGAGAGGAGCAAAGTCCATTGGATACAATTTTGGCTATTGTTCATGAATTGAATCAATCAAAATCTACTTTCAAAACGAATCATTTTAAGGATTTGAACGAAATCCAGAAAGTAACTTTAGAATTGAAAGAATCATTCAATCAATAATTTATTTTGGAAAAAGAAGATTTAAAACTTTCGATAATTATTGCCGTTTATGAACGTCAAGATGAATTGACAGAATTATTGTCAAGTTTAACAAAACAAACGGATAAATCATTCGAAATTATTATTGTAGATGATGGTTCTAAAAATAAATTGGATGCGGTTTGTGCTAAATTTGAAACTCAATTAGATCTTCATTATTATTACAAAACAAATTCAGGACCAGGAAAATCAAGAAATTATGGAATGGAAAAAGCGAATGGAAATTATTTCATTTTCTTAGATTCTGACACGATTATTCCTTCGACTTATATTGAATCGGTTAAAAAAGAATTGACAACTAATTTTGTTGACGCTTTTGGCGGACCAGATGATGCAGATGACTCGTTTACAGATTTGCAAAAAGCAATTACTTTTTCGATGACTTCTTTCTTAACAACAGGAGGAATACGTGGAGGAAAAAAGCAAATTGGTAAATTTCAGCCACGTAGTTTTAATATGGGAATTTCTCGAAAAGCGTACAAAAAAACGGGTGGATTTGCTGATTTACGTGTTGGAGAAGATCCAGATTTATCAATGCGTTTGTGGGAAAATGATTTTGAAACGCGATTATTTCAAGATTCGAAAGTGATACATAAACGTAGAACTTCGTTAAAGAAATTTGCGAAACAAGTTTATCAATTTGGAGTTGCACGCCCAATTCTTAATCAACGTCATCCAAATTATATCAAACCAACTTTTTGGTTTCCAAGCTTATTTTTTGTCGGAACTTTAGTTGCATTTTTATTTTTATTGTTGAGTTTTATTCTTCCAAAACATCGATTTATTCTTCAAACCCCATTTGTTTTGTGGTTAATTTACATGTTTTTGATTTTTATTTTCTCAACTATTCGTTTTAAATCTGCGGTAGTTGGTTTATTATCGATTCAAACAACTTTAATTCAATTTTTCAATTATGGTTATGGATTTTTAGAAAGTCAATTCAGGTTGAATATTCTCAAACAGAATCCTAAAAAGGCTTTTCCGAGTCATTATCATATCGATTAAATATAAAAAATAAAGGTCAAGAGAAATCTTGACCTTCTTAATTTCAAAGCATTGCTTTGACATCTAACTTAAAATACTAATTAGCTCAAATTTAACATTTATTGTTGAAATTAAACTATAAATGACTTGTTATATTTTGTTAATCAATTCGTTAAAATATATTTATTAAATAGATTTCAAGTAGAATATCGTAATAATTGATTAATTTTCTAAAATAGTTAGTTGTTTAGAAATCTATTCTCTTTAAAGTTATTTAGGTTTAAAAATTTTTATTTTAGCTATTTATACTTGTTCCATTCAATCTTTTCGGTCAGTTCTCTCAAATATTTCGTAATTTTGCAGACTTAAATTAGAGTAATGCGTACAAAATCGACTGGAAAAAAGAAAATTAATGTAATTACGTTAGGATGTTCTAAAAATGTATACGATTCTGAGGTGTTAATGGGACAGCTGAAAGCCAATGGGAAAGAGGTTGTACATGAGCAATCTGGGGAAATTGTGGTGATTAATACTTGTGGTTTCATTGATAATGCAAAGGAGGAAAGTGTTGATACAATTTTAGATTACGTGCAACGTAAGGAAGATGGTTTGGTGGAAAAAGTTTTCGTGACAGGATGTTTGTCAGAGCGATACAAACCAGATTTAATTGAGCAAATTCCAAATGTTGACCAATATTTTGGTACGCGAGAATTACCACTTTTATTAAAAGCATTGGGTGCAGATTATAAGCACGAATTGGTTGGAGAACGTTTAACAACAACTCCTCGTCATTATGCATATCTTAAAATTGCTGAAGGTTGTGATCGTCCTTGTTCTTTCTGTGCAATTCCTTTGATGCGTGGAGGAAATGTTTCTCGTCCAATCGAAGATTTAGTTACAGAAGCTACTAAATTGGCAAAAAATGGAACAAAAGAGTTAATTTTGATTGCACAAGATTTAACGTATTATGGTTTAGATATCTATAAAAAACGTGAATTAGCATCATTATTAAAAGAATTAGTTAAGATTGAAGGTATCGAATGGATTCGTTTACATTATGCATTTCCAGCTGGTTTTCCAGAAGATGTTTTGGATGTAATTCGTGAAGAACCTAAAGTTTGTAATTATATTGATATTCCGTTACAACATATTTCAACAAAATTATTAAAATCAATGCGTCGTGGTACAACACACGAAAAAACGAATGCTTTGTTAGACGCAATGCGTACAAAAGTTCCTGATATGGCGATTCGTACAACATTGATTTGTGGATATCCAGGCGAAACAGAAGAAGATTTTCAGGAAATGAAAGCTTGGGTACAAGAGCAAAAATTTGATCGTTTGGGATGTTTTACTTATTCTCACGAAGAAAATACGCATGCCTATAATTTAGAAGATGATGTACCAGAGGAAGTAAAACAACAACGTGTTGAAGAAATTATGGAAATTCAATCTCAAATTTCGTATGATTTGAATCAAGAAAAAATTGGAAAACAATTTAGAGTAATGATTGATCGTAAGGAAGGTGATAACTTTATTGGACGTACAGAATATGATTCGCCAGACGTTGATAACGAAGTTTTGATTTCTGCAATTGATACCTATTTACCAGTTGGTGATTTTGTAAATGTAGAGATTATTGAAGCGTACGAATTCGATTTAATTTGTAAAGTGATTGATTAATCAATTCGAGATATAATAAAAAACCACTTCAAATAAAGTGGTTTTTTTATGCTTAATTTTTTTCTTTATTTTTTCAATATTTCATCAAAAAATTCTTTCGAATCGTTATCAAACGTAGGTTTTTGTAACAATAATTGGGAGATTTTTACAATTTTATCAAAATCTTGTTGCGTAAAATATTCACCAAAATGTTCATTGCAAAAATCACCTAAATTTCCTAAAACGATATTCACTTCTTCTTCGCTCAACTCACCTTTTTGTTTCCAACGTTCACGGAACAAACTTGCAGCTAAATAAGAAGAAATATCGATCAAATCATCTATCGAAATATTAGATCCGTTTTTCAATTTTGCCATAATCAACGTATCCATATCGCGATAAATTACTTCTCGTATTGTCAAATCTTTATTTTCCATTCTTTGTATTCTTTCGCAAAATTAGAGATTAAAATTTGGATCTACTTGAAATTTCATCAATTCTTTCGTCTTCGGATGCGTAAATTCTAAGGATTCGGCATGTAAATGCAAACGATTTGTTTTCGTACCATATAAATCATCACCAATAATTGGTGCATTTAGTCCCAAACGATGCGAAGCATGCATGCGCAACTGATGTGTACGACCGGTAATTGGATAAAAATAGACAAGCGTTTTATTGTCTTTTCTTGCAATGACTTCATACTTTGTCTGCGCCGTTTTTCCATGTTCATAACAAACCATTTGTCTCGGTCTATCGTCCAAATCCACACGTAAAGGTAAATCTATAAAACCATTATCGCGCTCAATATTTCCATCTAAAAGTGCAATGTAGCGTTTCTGAACTTTACGTTTAATGAATTGTTGTTGAAGAAGTTTATGACTTTCTTTATTTAACGCCAAAACAAGAATTCCAGAAGTTGACATATCCAAACGATGAACAATAATTGGACCTGTTGCCAATGGAAATTGATGTTTAATTCTAAGATAAACCGAATCTTTAATCTCAATTCCAGGAACAGAAAGAAACTCTTCTGGTTTATTGATGACAACCAAATCATTATCTTGATATAAAATTTCTAACTCTTCAACAGTTGAATTTTGCTTCAACAATAAGTTTTCATTCAGTTCAATTCCTTGCAACATATGTCCTAAAATAGGCTCACATTTTCCTGTACAAGCTGGATAAAATTGACCATGTTTTCTAACCTCAGATTTTGGCGAATCTCCCCACCAAAACTCAGCCATACAAATTGGTTCTAAATCATTTTGAAACGCATATTGCAATAATTTGGGTGCAGCACATTCACCAGCAGCAGCAGGAGGTTGTTGAAATACAGTTGTTGAAAAAATTTCTAATAATCCTTTTTCTTGCTTAAACTTATTCAAGAATTGATATTGATTAAACAATTGATTTTGAAGTAAATTAGATTTTATTTTTCGTTCTTCTTTTAATGAATTGATTTCATTCTTAAAAACATTTATTTTGCTTAATAAAATCTGTTTTTCAGAATCAAGTTTTTCATTTAGAATTCTAAATTCATATTTATCACGTAAACTTTGTTTGACTAAATCTTCTTCAAAAAATTGAATTTCATCTTGAGATAAAGTTGGAGAAATTGTTTCTCGTTGATATTTTCGGTCTTTTTTATTTGATTTTAAAAGTTGTTTTCCTTCTTCAATTTTTAACTTAGAATTGATTTCAAATTGAATAAAATCTTCTTTAAGTTGTAGATAGTTTTGATCATTTTCTAATGATTCTAAAATACGATTGATTTCATTCAAACGTTCTTCTTGTTCTAAGAAAAAACCATTTTTATTCAACATATCAAAAATAGGTGGAACAAAAAATTTGTGTTGATTAGTATTAGCCAATTTACCTGAAACTGCCGCTAAATATCCTACTTCATTCTTTTGATTTCGAACAACTAAAACACCAAACATTTTACCAATTGGAGTGGAAGATTGGTCATTTTCTAAACCAAAATTATGTTCAAAATCGGTTTGATTTTCCAAGTATTCTTGTAGCTCTCTACATGCTTGCTTCGCAATTTCAGTAGGTTCATAATAAAATGGATAATCAAACTTTTTGGGAAGTTCGTACGTAGTAATTGGATGTTTAAAATATTGAAAATAATTGGACATTTGCTTCTTTAAAATCGATGCAAAGATACAGTTTAAGCAATAAATTTTGAAATTGTATTACTCAATTCGTTCCAATAAATACCAATTATCTTTCAATTTTTTAGATATTTTATATTCATTTTGAAATTCATAACGATTTTTACTCTCTGGACTTTTAGTGTAAAATAATTTATTATAGTTAACCCGTTGTGCATATTAAATAATTTGAGTTTTTAGATTATTAATATTTCGATTAAAGTATGTTTTATTAATGTACTGAACCACAGTAAGTGCAGTAATTTTAGCTAGAATTCTGGTTTTAAATCCTTCAAAAGTCTTTGCATAATTTCGT